>JBIIDD010000138.1:0-4325 GCA_044238565.1 Candidatus Nanopelagicales bacterium | reverse complement strand
TCCTGGGCATCGGCGAGCGCGCAGCGCGGCGTAGCGTCTCCGAGGCGGCACTCGGCGTCGATCGGTCGAGCGTGCCCTTCCGCATCGCCGAGGTCAGCCACGAGGGGCTGACCCTGGACGGCGTCACGGAGGGCCTATCCCCCGCACTCGCCTGGCGTGCCGCGGTGGAGGACCTCACGGCGATGTCTGCAGATCTCATCGACTTCATCGAGGCGATCATGGGCCCTCGCACGGAGGCCATGGTCACGGGCGGGTGGGCCCACGACCCGATGGTCGCCGCCGCCAAGCGCGCCCAGCTCGGCGACTATGCCACGAGCACGCTCACCGAGCCGGCCGCCATGGGTGCCGCGTTCTTCGGCGGCATCGCCGCTGGACTGCTCGAGCGCCCCGGCCCCGAGGACCGTCCTCGATGGGCCGAGCCCGCGTAGTCTCCTCGCATGGAGTGGTTGCTCGTCGCCCTCGTGGCGCTGCCGGTCATCGCCCTCGTCGCAGCCGCCGCGACAGGCCGGGCACGGTTGCGGTCCTGCTGCTCGGTGCCCCCTGAGCAGGATCGCCGGCTGCGCACCTAACCGCGGGGCCTCAGCACGCAGTCGGAGTCCAGGTCCCAACTCATCACCTGGCGCAGGCGATCGGCGCAATTCGTCAGGGTGAGCGCCCCCGTGCGGCGGTCGATGACGCCACGAAGCATGGTGCCCGATCGATCGAAGGTCCCCTCGCGCGCCGTCAGCGTCACCACATTGCCCAGCTGTCGCGCGGTGATGCGCATCTTCGGCTCGAGCCTGCCATCGCGGTAGGCGAACCTCAGGAAGCCGATGTAGCCACCCCCGGGTGCCGGTCGCAACTGCGCGAAGTAGCCGATGCCGTTGTCTCGGAGAGAGTCAGAGTCCCAGCGCCCGGCGAGGCTCGGCTCCGCGGCGGCAGTCATCGAGGCCATGGGGCCGCACACAAGGGCGGCGCTCGCAAGCCCCACAGCGAGCAGGCGCAGGGCAGGAGCGGGTCTCGGCGATGGCATGCCTCAGTCTCCCCCCACGTGGGCGAACCAGCCAGTTCACCCACGTGAACCAGCCGGTCGGGCCCGCCGATCAGGGATTCGCCGACCTGCGCCCCCCGCATGCCGCTGATACCCTCGCCGTGACCCTCGGAGGAGCGACATGTCCCATGATGAAGAAGGCTCAGCCGACGTCCTGCGGGCCGTGTGGCAGGGCACCCCGGGGGCGATGGCGGAGCTCGACGCCGAGTGCAGTCCCACGAAGGCCTGCCGCAACATGAAGGACATCACCTTCGACGGCTACGCCGAAGAGGGTGGCGATCTCGCTACCGCCTGGCGCAACACCCTGGCCAAGGAAGGCAAGCTCGGCACCGGTTCGGTCGCCGACCTCGTCTTCGGCGAATCGAACTGAGCCTCGGGTGAGCAGCGCCTTCGACTCCCTCACGGTCCCCCAGCTCACCGAGGATCTGCTTGCCCAGGGCTACATCGCGGACCGTGGCCTGGCGACGTCGGTCCTCCTCGCGCTGAAGCTCGGCAAGCCGCTCCTGCTCGAGGGCGAGGTGGGGGTGGGCAAGACAGAGTTGGCCAAGACGCTCGCGACGATGCTGGGCCGCGACCTCATCCGCCTGCAGTGCTACGAGGGCATCGACATCCACCACGCCCTCTACGAGTGGGACTACGCCCGACAGATGCTCCATATCCGCTCGCTGAGCCAGTCGGGTGCGGTGGACGCAGAGGCGGATCTCTTCGGCTCGCGCTTCCTCCTGGAGCGCCCGCTGCTCCAGGCCGTGCGTTCCGGTGAGCGCAGCGTGCTGCTCATCGACGAGGTCGACCGGGCCGATGACGAATTCGAGGCCTTCTTGCTCGAGTTGCTCGGAGACTTCCAGGTCACCATCCCGGAGCTGGGCACCATCCGCGCCGAAGCCAGGCCCATCGTCATCCTCACGTCCAATCGCACACGCGAGCTGCACGACGCCCTCAAGCGCCGCTGCCTCTACACCTGGATCGGCTTCCCGCCCGCCGATCGAGAGACCGCCATCGTGCGCACGCGCCTGCCCGAGGTCGGGCCCGCGCTCGCCAGTCAGGTCGTTGCTGCGGTGAATCGCCTGCGCGATATGGACCTTGAGAAGCCACCCGGCGTCGCTGAGACGATCGACTGGACCGAGAGCCTGGATGCCCTCGGCGTCGACACCCTCACTGACGAGGCAGCACTCGACACCCTGGGCTCGGTCATCAAGGACAGGGACGATCTGGAGTTCGCTTCGAAGAGCATTCAGGATGTCGTCTCCTGACGTCGCCACCGACTTCGACGCGCTCCTCGTCGACTTCGGTCATGCACTCCGCTCGGCCGGCTTGCCGGTAGGAACCGACGACATCCTCACCTTCTGCGAGGGCACCTCCCGCCTCGACGTCACCGACCTCATGGACGTCTACTGGTCGGGACGCACGACTCTCGTACGCCGCCGCGAGCACATCGCGATCTACAACCTCGTCTTCCGCATCTTCTTCCTCGACGTCGACCCCGTGCGCACAGACGAGCGCAAGCGGATGATGCGGGCCTCGGCCAATGCTGGCGCGACGCTCGAGATCCCCAACACCGAGGAGGGACTGCCGGGCGACGTCAGCCCCGACGAGGCCAAGCTCGGGTACGTCGCCAGCACGTCCGAGGTCTACCGCCACAAGGCCTTCGCCGACTGCACCGACGAGGAGCTGCGACAGCTGCGCCGCCTGATGTCGCGCATGCGCGTCACTCCCCCGCGTCGGCGTACCCACCGCACCACCCGCGCCCGACGCAGCGCCACCCTCGACATGCGGCGCATGGCCCGCGACACCATGCGCACGATGGGCGAGCCTCGCGAACTCGCCTACAAGCAGCGCAAGCACAAGCTGCGCCCGCTCGTGCTCATCCTCGACGTCTCGGGGTCGATGGCCGACTACTCCCGCAATCTCCTGCAGTTCGCCTACTCCGCGAAGCGCGCCAACACCAAGGTCGAGGTCTTCTGCTTCGGGACCCGCCTTTCGCGCATCACGCGGGCTCTGGACCGACGAGATCCAGACGCCGCCATGCGACAGGCCGGCGAGGCCGTGCTCGACTGGGACGGAGGCACGCGCATCGGCGACTCCCTCAAGGAATTCACCCGCAGCGCCCGGCGCTCACGCCTGGGCCGCGGCGCGATCGTCGTCATCTGCTCCGACGGCCTCGATCGGGGAGACCCCCAGCAGCTCGAGGAGGCAATGGAGGGGCTGCGGCGGATCGCCCACCGCGTCATCTGGGTCAACCCGCACCGGGGCGACGCTCCCGTCTACGTGCCTGCCTCCCTGGGCATGATCGTGGCCAACCCCTACATCGACGAGGTGCACTCGGGGCACAACCTCGCTAGCCTCGAGCGCCTGGCCGAGCGACTTCCGAAGGTGGGGTAGCCATGAGATTCAGCGTCTCGCTGGAGACCGAGGGCGATCGCGAGATCACCCTCGAGGAGACCGTCGAACTCGCCGATGCCGTCGCCGGCCTGAGCGGAATCGCCTCGGGATTCGGCACGATGGGATACGGCGCGCAGATCATCGTCGAGGCCGACAACTCCGATGCTGCAGTCGACATCGCCCTGGAGAGGTTCGCCGCTGCGGTCGCGACCACCTCCCTCCCGCCCTGGCCCGTGGCTCGTGCGGAGACCATCGGCGAGGACGAGGACTACGCCGACCTCGACGACCCCAAGAGCAACTGGTGATCAGACTCGGGAGCCTGGCGGGCTACTCATTCGAGGGCCCACGCTCCCTCTCCGGCTGGACACCTCCGGCCGTCCCCGCGGTATATGCGATTCTGGCGAAGTCGAACCCGGCGAAGCCACAGGAATTCTCCGTGATCTACGTCGGCCACTCGGATGACCTCACGCAGGAGGGATTCCCCCTGCGGCATCCGCGGTCGCAGGCATGGGTCAAGCGCGCTGATGGAAAATTCAATCTCCACGCGTGCTGGCTGGAGGTGCCCGGGGGCACGCGCGCCCACCGGGAGCAGATCGCACGCGAGCTCATCGCGATCTACGACCCGAGCTGCAACGTGGAGAAGTTCGACCAGGCTTGGAAGGACGAGTGGATCGGCGAGTACGAAACACCCGTCACCGAGCCGCTGACGACCCGACGCGATCTCTCCGCGCAGTAGTCGTCAGTCGATTCGGACGCCGACACCCTCCATGAGGCGCGAGCGGCGCGTGCCCATGGCCGGACGTGCCACGCCCTCCGCCTCATGCTCCTCGTGCTTGAAGGTCGCCCCGGCCACGATGCCCTCGCCCATGCCGTAGAGCAGCGGCAGGGCTCCCGCCACGACGCGGCCCGTGGTGTT
>JBIIDD010000137.1:0-4364 GCA_044238565.1 Candidatus Nanopelagicales bacterium | reverse complement strand
CCAGGCGGCAGAGGATCACGCCCAGGAGATCGAGGAGGTGCTGCGCGGCGCCGACATGGTCTTCGTCACCGCGGGCGAGGGCGGTGGCACCGGCACCGGTGGCGCTCCCGTCGTCGCGCGCATCGCCAAGTCACTCGGTGCCCTCACCATCGGTGTCGTCACCCGACCCTTCGGCTTCGAAGGCCGCCGTCGTCAGTCGCAGGCCGAGAACGGCGTCGACGCACTGCGCGCCGAGGTCGACACCCTCATCGTCATCCCCAACGACCGACTGCTGTCGCTCACCGACCGCAACATCAGCGTCATCGATGCCTTCCGCCAGGCCGATCACGTGCTGCTCCAAGGCGTCTCCGGCATCACCGATCTCATCACGACGCCGGGCCTCATCAACCTCGACTTCGCCGACGTGAAGTCGGTCATGCAGGGGGCCGGCTCGGCCCTCATGGGCATCGGCTCGGCGCGCGGCGAGGAGCGCGCCATCGAGGCGGCCACCGCTGCCATCTCCAGCCCACTGCTCGAGGCGAGCATCGAGGGCGCCCACGGCGTGCTCCTGTCGGTCTCCGGCGGTTCCGACCTCGGCCTCTTCGAGATCAATGAGGCCGCGCGCATGGTGTCGGATGCCGCGCACCCCGACGCCAACATCATCTTCGGCGCCGTCATCGACGACACCCTCGGCGACGAGGTGCGCGTCACGGTGATCGCAGCCGGCTTCGACGGTGGCTCTCCGCCCGCGCGCCGCGCGCAGCCGGTCACCAAGAAGATCGCCGAGGAGACACCGCTCGCTGCTGCGGTCGCGGCCAAGACCTCCGGCGACAGTGCCGAGATCCCCGTCACGCCCGAGCCGCCGAAGCGCCCGGTGGAGCCGCCGCGCACCATCGTCTTCGACGACACGAGCGACGACCTCGACGTGCCCGACTTCCTCAAGTAGTCCGTGGGCGTCGTCGCTCGCGGTCGCGTCGAAGGCGACCGGCTCGATGGCGGTGGCGCCTTCGCGGCGGAGTGGCTCTTCACCGATCGCCGTGACGGCGTGAGCGCGGGGGAGTTCGCCTCACTCAATGTGGGTGCCTCGGTCGGCGATGACCCTGCGGCGGTGGCTGCCAATCGCGGTGCGATCGCCGGCCTCGTCGACGCCGACGCCCTCGCGCTCGTGCGCCAGGTGCACGGACGCGATGTCGCTCGTCTTTCGGCGCCGGCCGCGACACCCCCCGATGCCGATGCAGTCCTCACCGACGTCGTCGATCTGCCCCTCGCCGTGCAGACGGCCGACTGCGTGCCGATCCTGCTCGCCGATCTCACGGGCGGCCAGGTGGCAGGCGTGCATGCGGGCTGGCGCGGGGTCGTGGCCGACGTGGTCGGAGCGGCCCTCGACGCGATGGCACCGAGGGGGCCCGTGCTCGCCTGGATCGGACCCGCGATCTGCCCCGGGTGCTACGAGGTGAGCGAGGAGGTCCGCGCGGAGGTCGCGGCCGCTGCCCCCGAGGCCTTCGCGCAGACCCGCACCGGCACCCCTGCGGTCGACGTCCGCGCGGGAGTGACGGCGCAACTCGCGCGAAGGGGCGTAGCTGCCGAGATCGTCGGCGGATGCACCTTCGAGGACCCGCACCTCTACTCCTATCGGCGCGATGCGGTGACGGGCCGCCAGGCGGGCGTGATCGTGCTGAGGGAGCGCCGATGAACGACTCACGCACTGTCGAACTTGCGGCCAACCTCGACGAGGTGCGGGCGCGCATCGATGCGGCCTGCCGCGAGGCCGGGCGTGATCCCGGCGACGTCACCCTCATCGTCGTGACCAAGACCTGGCCGAGCGACGACGTACGGCGACTCGCGGGCCTCGGTGTCCACGACATGGGTGAGAACAGGGACCAGGAGGCCGCGCCGAAGGCCGCGGCGACCGAGGGCCTCGATCTGCGGTGGCACTTCGTCGGGCAGTTGCAGAGCAACAAGGCTGCCTCCGTCGCGCGCTACGCCGATCTCGTGCACTCCGTCGACCGCATGTCCCTGGTGACGGCCCTGGACAAGGGCGCAGCCAAGGCCGGGCGCCGTCTCGGCTGCCTCATCGAGGTGGACCTCTCGGGGCCCGACAGCGACGGCTCCGCCGGCGCGCCGGGCCAGAGTGACGGGCGAGGAGGAGTGCGACCGGAGGACATCGCGGCCCTCGCGGCTGCTGTCGCGCAATCGGAGCATCTCGACCTCCGCGGCGTCATGGGCGTCGCTCCTCTCGATCGCGACGACCAGCGGGCGGTGTCGGCAGCGGCCTTCGAGCGCCTCGCGGACATCTCTGCCGATCTGCGGCGGAGTCACCCTCAGGCCACGCTCATCTCGGCGGGGATGTCCGAGGATCTCGAGGAGGCTGTCTCCGCAGGCGCGACACACCTACGCGTGGGGAGCGCGGTCCTCGGGAGGAGGCCTCCCCTCGGCTAACTTAGGGGGACGCCACTGCGACCACGGAGGGCGAGAAGGGGAGTGCCATGGCGGGCGGTATGCGCAAGATGGCGGTCTACCTCGGGCTCGTGGAGGATGACCAGGACCGGCGCGAGTCGTACTTCGAGGAAGACGAGTGGGAGTACGACGACGAGCCGGCACCCAACCGCCGTTCGCGTTCCTCCGACCGCTCCTCCGAGCGCGCCCCCCGCACGCCCGAGCGCCCCGAGCCCCGCACCGTGACGGTGGTCGATCCCCGCGAGCCGCGTCGCCTCTACCGCGACGACTCGAGCAATGTGTCGCCGATGCCGAGTGCGGGATCCCGGTCAGCGCCCGCTCCCGCCGCTGACCTGAACCGCATCACCACCATTCACCCGCACACCTACAACGACGCCCGCCGTATCGGCGAGGAGTACCGCGAGGGCGTGCCGGTGATCATGAATCTCACGGAGATGGACGACACCGACGCCAAGCGGATCGTCGACTTCGCGGCCGGTCTCGTCTTCGGCTTGCACGGCACCATCGAGCGGGTGACCAACAAGGTCTTCCTGCTTTCCCCGGTCAACGTGGAGGTGGGGGCCGAAGCTCGGGCCCAACTCGCGCAGCCCGGGTTCTTCAACCAGAGTTGATCCGCAGGTGCGTGACAGTCGAGAGGGGATAGTTCGGTGGCGTTGGTCGGGCAGGTGCTCGCCACCTTCCTCTGGCTCTACTGGTTGGTCCTCATTGGTCGGCTCATCCTCGACTTCGTGCAGATCTTCGCGCGTTCGTGGCAGCCGCGGGGGCCTCTGCTGCTCATCGCCGAGGCCATCTACACCGTTACCGATCCGCCGCTGCGGCTGCTGCGGCGCATCATCCCGCCGCTGCGCCTCGGCGGCGTGCAGTTCGACCTGGCCTTCCTCATCCTCATCATCGCTGTCCAGATCCTCATCAACGTGGCACTCGCCCTGTAGCCCGCGCATTCCCCAGGAGGCACCGTGACCCTCACCCCTCAGCAGGTCCGCGACAAGCAGTTCAACACCGTGAAGATGCGCACGGGCTACGACATGGACGAGGTCGACTCCTTCCTCGATGACGTCGAGTCCGCGATCGGCAGCCTCATGGTCGAGAACGACGACCTGCGCGCGCAGCTCGCTCAGAAGCCCGCCGCACCGGTCACGCCCGCCGAGGCCGACAAGAAGCTCGCCGAGGCTCAGAAGAAGATCGACGAGGCCGACAAGAAGGCCGCCGACGCGCAGACGAAGCTCACCGAGGCCCAGGGCAAGCTCGCGGACGCAGAGAAGAAGGCGGCCGAGGCCGACAGGAAGCTCGCCGAGGCGGCCGAGCGCGAGAAGGCTGCGGAGACCAAGCTCACCGAGGCGCGTCGCATGGCCACGGCCAACACCGTCGCCCCCGCTGCCGCCCCGGCGGCCGCCGCTGCCGCGGCGATGGCGGCGCCGGCACCTGCTTCCGCCCCCGCTGCGACACCTGCTCCCGCGACACCTGCTCCCGCGACACCGGCTGCCGCGCCGGCGGCTTCGGGCGGAGATGCGCCCGCGCGCGCACTTGCCATGCTCGAAGCCGCGCAGCGCACCGCCGATGAGACCGTCGCCTCCGCTCAGAGCGAGGCCGATGCCCTGCTGGCGAAGGCGCGTGAGGAGGCGAGCAAGGTCACCGGCAAGCTCGATGAGCAGCGCGCGGCGCTCGAGACCCAGGTCAACGAACTTCGCACCTTCGAGCGCAGCTACCGCACCAAGCTGCGCGACACCATCTCCGGCCAGTTGGCCGAGCTCGACAAGGTGGCGTCCGTGGAGCCCAAGCCCGGCGCCTAGCCGCCTTCGCTTGAGTCGGGCTTCGCGCCCGGCAGGGGCTTGACGCCGCGCGTGCGCAGGTTCCACTTCAGGGTGACGACTCTCAGCACGATGACCGTCGCCAGGCAGGCGAATGCCGCGACTCCTCCGCTGAATGTG
>JBIIDD010000136.1:0-4365 GCA_044238565.1 Candidatus Nanopelagicales bacterium | reverse complement strand
TTGCGGCTACGTCTTCTTTTGCCTGGCCAGCGCACTCGCCCTCTCTCCGGCAATGCTCGGAGTGACGCGGCTCCTGCTGGGCGTCATGATCGGCATCTCTCTCGTCGCCGTGCCCATCTTCGTCGCAGAGTCCATGCCTGCGGCCATTCGTGGAGCGACCCTCGTCGCGTATCAGGTCGCCGCCGTCGTCGGGATCATCCTCGGCTACCTCGCTGCGCTCGCGCTGAGCAGCGTCGTCGAGTCCCTGGGCTGGCGCGTCATGCTGGGACTCGCAGCGGTGCCTGCACTCATCCTCATTCCCGCACTGCTGCGCCTGCCCGAGACCGCCCGATATCTCGTGCTCAAGGGAGATATCGACGCGGCGCGCGCATCGCTCATGCGCACTAATGCCGCCGACGACGTGGACTCGGTCCTGGCCGGGATCGAGTCAGCCCTCGTGAGCGAAGGACGTGGCTACCTCAAAGAGATGCTGCACAAGCCCTACCTGCGGGCAACTCTCTTCGTCGTTGGGCTCGGCTTCTTCATCCAGATCACCGGCATCAACGCCACCATTGCCTACGGGCCGCGGATCTTCCAGGCCATGGGCATCAGCACCAACACCCAGGCCATCCTCATGGCGATGCTGGTGCAGTGCATAGCCCTCGTCGCTGTTCTCGCCTCGATGAGCGTGGTCGATCGATGGGGGCGTCGCCCGATCCTGCTCACCGGAATCACCATCATGATCGTGTCGCAGCTCTTGATGGTGGTGACCTTCGCCACGCAACGCGGTGACACCTTCACCACGGCACAGGTGATCCTGGGCTTCCTCGGACTGGCCGGGGTCAACATCGGATTCGTCTTCGGCTTCGGGGCCCTCGTCTGGGTCTACTCCAGCGAGAGCTTCCCCGCTCGCCTCCGGGGCTATGGGGCGAGCGCCATGCTTGGCTCAGACCTCCTTGCCAACATCATCATCGTCCAGTTCTTCCTCACCGTGCTCAACTCGGTCGGCGGGGCGTGGTCCTTCGGGATCTTCGCTATCCTCGCCGTGCTTGCCTGGATCTTCGTCTGGCGCCTCGCTCCGGAGACGAAGGGCCGTGAGTTGGAGTCGATCCAGGGCTACTGGGAGAACGGCGGGCACTGGCCTGCACCCGAGGAGAGGGAGACGCGCTGATGCTGCGTGCGGGGGTGGACCTCGGGGGCACCAAGATCCAGACGGTCATCGTCGACCGTGAAGGGTCGGTGCTGGGGCAGTGCCGGCTGCCGACACCTCAGGACCACGGGCCCTCAGGGGTTCTCGACGCGATGGTCGCGTCCGTCCGCCAGGCCCTGGCGGATGCCGGCGCTGACCCGTCACAGCTCCTCGGCGTAGGCGTCGGGTCTCCCGGCCAGATCGATCACGATGCAGGCACGGTGAGCCACGCGGGCAATCTCCCGGACTGGCTCGGCACCATCGACGTCGCCGCACCCCTGCGCGCAGCCCTCGGCGTGCCCATCGAGCTCGCCAACGACGTGCAGGTCGGTGTGATGGCGGAGTCCCGCCTCGGTGCGGGGCGTCCGTACTCCTCGATGCTCGGCATCTTCTGCGGCACCGGAGTCGGCGGCGGCATCGTCATCCACGACGAGTTGTGGCTCGGGCGAGGTGCCGCTGGCGAGGTCGGACACATGGTCGTGGAGCCCGATGGCGCGCCCTGCCCCTGCGGACGCAAGGGCTGCCTCGAGGCGTACGCCGGCCGAGCCGCGATGGAGGCCGAAGCACGTCGGCGGATCGACCACGGCAAGCACAGCGACCTCCTCAAGATCATGGAGAAGAAGGGCCGTACCCGGATGTCGAGCGGCGTCTGGGCTAAGGCGCTCGAGAAGGACGATCACCTGGCCGTGCACCTCGTCGACCGAGCGATCTGGGCTCTGGGCCTCGCCGCCGCAAGTGCCGTCAACCTGCTCGACGTCGAAGCCGTGGTCATCGGCGGCGGGCTCGGCACGCGGTTGGGCGCACCCTTTGCCGACCGCATCAGAGAGGCGATGCTCCCGCACCTCATCCTCCCGGAGAAGGCACCCCAGGTGCTCAGCGCAGCACTCGGGGATCTTGGTGGCGCCATGGGCGCTGCCCTGCGCGTGGAGCATGCGGTGCCGCCGTCCGGGGATCTGGGCGCTGTCGCCGACCCAGATGCCTGATCAGCGCCTAGGCCCACGCACCGCCCCCAGCCCGGCCACTCCCCAGGCCTGGCCGAGTGTGCAGTTGTGGGCGTGATCTCGGGTCGATTCCACTGCACAAGTGCACACTCGGCACAGACAGCCCGGCTGTCACCTCGGCCCTGCAGTGAGTCGGGTTTCGCGCGCTTTCAAGGCCCGAAGGACCTTGGCGATCAACTGCTGGGGCCGGTGGATGTCAGCGGGAACGACGGTCACGATCAGCCAGTGCTCGAGACCCAGCTCTTCCCGGCGCCGAGCATCGCGTCGCTGGCCCGCCAGGGTCAAGTGGTGGTACCCGTCGTACTCGACGACGATCTTCAGATCCTCGTAGACGAGATCGCCCCGGGCGATGAACCTCCCGCCAGAGTCGTAGATCTCGATCTGCGGAGTGGGTGCGGGCAGGCCGGCTTCGACAATGAGCGCCCGCGTGAGTGACTCACGCGGGGACTCAGCCCGAGGGTCGAGGAGTGCCGCGGCCCTCTTGGCTGCTCGCAGGCCGCGCTGACCCGCACTCCGGCCCATCACTGCCAAGATATCCGCGCGCGTGCACAACCTCCGCCGGAGGAAGTCGTCACCCACCGCCACCAGATGCGGCACCGAAAGGCGCTCAGCCACGTCGACGAAGGTGCGGCCGGGTGAGGTGAGGGGCAGGCCATGGATGTCCAGCACATCTCCCGCGACGAGGTCACGACGCCGGGCCCTGACGCCGACGCGTCTCACGGGATGTGCCCCTGAGGGAAGAGTGATCTCCAGGGATTCGTCAGAGCCGACGACTCCCTCCCACAACGCGATAGACGTCTCCCCGGAGAACGCGACGAGCTCCGGGACCGCGAGGCGCAACGCCTCGCATCGCGCGACGAGGTCGTGCCGGTCAGCGGGCAAGCGCACACCTCGGGTGGGGCTCCAAAATCCGCGGAGATAGCGGGATCGACTTGCGGCGGTCACGGACAAGGCGGGTGACGACATGAACGCACGGTGCTCGCAGGAGCCGTGCGCCGGTCAGGCCCTCGAGGGCGACCGTGGATGACCCCGCCTCCGCCCGCCTGTTGATGGCGCCCGACCTACCAGCGGTCGGGCCTTCCCACACGAGCGTGCACTTGTGCTTCTAAACGTGAGCCCCTTCCGCCGCACAACTGCACACTCGGGGAAGCGGGCGTCGTCACACCCAGGTGCCACCGCGCAGCACGCGCATGACCTGCAGGTCCGCATCGAGGACGACGACATCGGCGCGCTGGCCCACGGCGAGCGCACCGCGATCCGCCAGGCCCATGGCCCGCGCAGGCGTCAGCGAGGCGGCCCTGCTCGCCTGCTCGAGCGAACGATCGGCGAGGCGCACGGCGCGTCTCAGCGCCGAGTCCATGAGCAGAGTGCTGCCCGCGAGACTTCCGCCATCGCGCAGGCGCGCGACGCCATCGCGGACGACAACGTCCAAAGTGCCGATCCGATAGTCGCCATCGCCGGCGCCGGCGGCCGACATCGCATCGGTGACGAGAGCACCGCGCCCTTCGGCAGCCGACAGCGCTAGCGCGACGACCTCGGGCTCGAGGTGCACCCCGTCGCCAATGACCTCGCAGGTCACACGCGGGTCCGCGAGCAGGACTCCCACAGGGCCCGCGTCCCGATGGAGCAGGGGCGGCATGGCGTTGAAGAGATGCGTGGCCACCGTCGCCCCCGCGTCGACCGCCGCGCGCGCGACCTCACCATCCGCCGCCGTATGACCGATCGCAGCGACGGCACCGCTTTCGACGATGACGCGTATCGACTCCAGCGCACCCGGAAGTTCGGGAGCAAGAGTGACCATCCGGATGCGACCTCCGCCCGCGTCGAGGACGCGCGCGACCTCATCGGGGTCGGGCAGACGCAGCGTGAGCGGGTCATGGGCGCCGCAATACGCCGGGGAGATCCAGGGTCCTTCGAGATGGATGCCGTGCAGCGTGCCGTCGTCCACGAAGGGGGAGAGCGCTCGGATCTGGTCGATCAGGTCGTCGTACGCCGCGGAGACCAGGCTCGCGTGCATCGTCGTGGTGCCACGCGCACGATGCATCGCCGCCGCGCGGGCGATCTCATCAGGATCCGCCGAGGTGAAGGAAGCACCACCCCCGCCGTGGCAGTGCAGGTCGACGAAGCCGGGCACCAGGGTGTCGGCGCGCACAGCCTCTCCAGGGGAAGCACCCGTGCCGATGTCCACGATGAGGT
>JBIIDD010000134.1:0-4366 GCA_044238565.1 Candidatus Nanopelagicales bacterium | reverse complement strand
GCACGCGCTCGATGATGCCGAGGTAGCGCTCAGCCCGATACGAGCGCCGCATGACCTGGAGGATCCGGTCCGATCCGCTCTGCAGGGGCATGTGCAGCTGCGGCATGACATTGGGGGTCTCGGCCATGGCCGCGATGACGTCGTCGGTGAAGTCGCGCGGGTGCGGGCTCGTGAAGCGCACGCGCTCGAGGCCCTCGATACGCCCGCAGGCGCGCAGGAGATCGGCGAAGGCGCCCCGATCGCCGAATTCCACGCCGTACGCGTTGACATTCTGTCCGAGGAGAGTCACTTCGATGACACCCTCAGCGACGAGGGCTTCGATCTCAGCGAGGATGTCACCGGGGCGACGGTCCTTCTCCTTGCCGCGCAGCGCGGGAACGATGCAGAAGGTGCACGTGTTGTTGCAGCCGACGCTGATCGACACCCAGGCGGCGTACGCCGACTCGCGGCGCGTGGGCAGCGTGGAGGGGAAGACTTCGAGACTCTCGAGGATCTCGACCTGCGCCTCCTCCGCGATACGCGCCCGCTCGAGCAGGGCAGGCAGCGCACCGAGGTTGTGTGTGCCGAAGACGACATCGACCCAGGGGGCGCGGCGCACGACCTCGCCGCGGTCCTTCTGAGCCAGACAGCCGCCGACGGCGATCTGCATCCCGGGCCTGCTGGCCTTGATCGGGGCGAGGTGGCCGAGATTCCCGTAGAGACGGTTGTCGGCGTTCTCCCGCACGGCGCAGGTGTTGAAGATGACGAGGTCGGGCTGGTCTCCCTCCACAACAGGCTCGTAGCCCGATGCCTCGAGAACTCCAGCGATCCTCTCGGAGTCGTGGGCGTTCATCTGGCACCCGTAGGTGCGCACCTGGTACGTCCGCGTCACGGGGCAGAGCCTACGGCTCTAGACACCGACGGGCTGGCGGTCCCCGATCGCGTCAGGGTCCGCCTCGTCGAGCGGCTCATCCTCGACGATCTCGTCGCCGCCCTCCTCGACCGAGATCTTCGGCAAGGAATTGGCGAGCCAGGACGGCAGCCACCAGTTGGCCTTGCCGAACATCGTCATGAGCGAGGGGACGAGGACAAGACGCACGATGAACGCGTCGATGATGACAGCGGACGCGAGTGCGATGCCGAAGAGTTTGATCGTGCCATCCGGTGACGGGACGAAGGCAAGGAAGACACTCGACATGATCGCCGCAGCGATGACCACGACCTTGCCCGAGCCGGCGAGCCCGCGGCGGACTGCCGCCCCGTTGTCCTTCGTGCGTTCCCACTCCTCCTGCATGCGCGACACCAGGAAGACCTGGTAGTCCATCGAAAGCCCGAAGAGGATCGCAAAGACCATGACGGGCAGGAACGGGAAGATCGGCCCCGTCGCCGTCACGCCTAGCGGACCTGCAAGCCAGCCCCACTGGAAGACAGCCACCGTGATGCCCATGGCCGCGCCAAAGCTGAGCAAACTCGTGATCGCAGCCGTGAGTGGCACGAGTAGCGATCGGAAGAGCACCATGAGGGCGAGGAACCCCAGGAGTACGACGATGCCGAGGAAGAGTGGCAGGACGTCGATGAGCACCTGGGTGAAGTCCTGCGTCACCGCCTGCGCGCCGCCGACGTACATCGTGGCACCCGTGTCCGCCTCGACGAGCGGGGCAGTCTCGGTCCGAAGCCTGTCGAGGAGCTCACTCGTGGCGCTGTCCTGGGGCGCCGTCTCCGGTGTGATGAGGACCGAGGTGACGATGCCATTGTCGCTGAAGGCAGTCGGATTGACGGCGTAGAGCGGCAGCATCTGCTCGTTGGGGAGCGTCGAGGCAACCCCGGGAGTCTCGTTGATGATGCGCACGGTCTCCGCGAGAGCGTCGAGATCACGCGGGAGAGGGAGGTTGACCGCGGCGAAGAACGGCCCGTTGACTCCCGGCCCGAAGCCCTCGCTCATGAGGTCGTAGGCGATGCGCGCGGTATTGGACTCGGGCTTGCCGCCGTCGTCGGCGAAGCCCAAGCGCAGACCGAGGGTAGGCAGCGCCAGGACGATGACGACACCGAGCGCCAGGATCGCGGGGATGATCGGACGCCGCTGCAGGAAGCGCGCGTAGGCCATGAAGCGCCGACCCTCTGGGTGCTTCGTGCCATCGGCCTTGGACTTGCGCGCCCACGGCATGCGCAGCGCAAGGGCCTTGGTGCCCAGGAGCGAGAGCAGTGCCGGCAGCAGCCACAGTGCGGCCAGCATGACCGCGAGCACGGTAACGGCCGAGGCGACAGCGAGGCCGTTGAAGAAGTTGATGCGCAGGACGAAGAGACCGAGCAGGGCGATGATGACCGTGAGCCCGGCGAACTGCACGGCGCGCCCGGCGGTGCCGACCGCCTCATAGGCGGCACGCGTCTTGTCGTGACCGGCCAGGAGTGCCTGTCGATACCTATTGAGCACGAAAAGGGCGTAGTCGATGCCCACACCGAGGCCGATCATTGCGGCCAGAGTGGGCGCAAAGGTCGCCACATCGAGGAAGCGCGCGACGACGAGGATGAGCATCTGGCCCACAGCGAGGCCCAGCAGCGCGACAAAAATCGGCATGCCTGCTGCGACGATCGAGCCGAACGCGATGAGCAGGATGATGATGGCGACGAGGATGCCGATCGCCTCGCTCGAAGGCGGTGCGGAGTTGGCGAACTCCAGCACCTGCCCGCTCGCCCCTACGGCAAGCTCCGGCGAGTTAGCCGCCTTGACTGCGGCGACGATCGCACTGGCATCAGCTCCGGAGATCTCCGCGCCATTGCCCCCGAGGCTCACCCGCGCGAAAGCAACCGAGCCGTCGGCGCTGATCGGCGAGGTCGCCTGTGCAGTCGCCTCAAGCGCCGGGCCGAGCTGCTCGGCGAGGAAGTCGGGGAGTGGCTCCTCTCCGCCTGTGTCGGGGCAGTCACGGCCGATCGGATCGCCATAGGGATTGGACACGCAGGTGACCGACTCCAGTGCAGCGATCTCCTCGAGCACCGGCGTGATCTCCTCGGCCACGACCGGATCGGTGACACTGCCGCTGGCCGGCGACCACACGATCCGCACGGCCGCCTCACCCGAGCCACTCGGCGGCAGGGTCGAGAGCATCTCCGTGGCGGTCGTGGACTCGGTGTCCGGGAGCGAGAAGGAGTCGTTGAACTCACCGCCGAGTTGGGTGCCCACGCCGATCACGGCAGCCATGGCGATGAACCACGACACGAGGGCCAAGACGGGTTTGCGGACGGCCCACCGAGAAAGGGCACCCATGTGCGAACTCCTTCGTAGGTTGTGCAAAACGGCTGAGCCCACGCTACGTTATGTGTGTGACACACGCAAATGAGGCGGCCCGGGCCCTGTCGGTGGCCCGGGTGGACCACGCCATGCAGGGCATGCGCCGCCTGGTGACGCGGCCCCCGAGCGCCTCGGTCCCCATGCCCGGCCTGGGCCGGCCCGTGGACCTCTCCAAAGTATTGGCATGCGAGGCACTCGCCGAGCTCTCACGAGGCGGTCCTGTCACGATCACTGACCTGTCATCGGCCATGCACCTCGAGCGCTCAACGGTCAGTCGCATCGTCGGCGAAGCCGAGGCGGAAGGCCTCGTGGAGCGCAGCACCCATCCGGAGGACGGCCGCATGGTCACCGTGACGGTGACTCCCCTGGGACAGCAGGTAGTGGACTTTGTGCAGGGACTACGTGTGGGCTACCTACGTCACGCCACGGGCGTCTTCAGCGACGCCGAGATCGCAATGCTCGCGGATCTTCTTGGGCGTCTCGCGGAGTCCATGCTGCAGTCCTTCGAGCCGTGGCTGCATGGCGTGATGGAGAGCCCGGGCGCTCAGACGACGGGCATGTCCCCCGGTTCGGACGACACGACCTCGCGCACGACGGAGCTCGCCAGCCCTGCGTCGTAACCGCGGCGCGTCAGCGCTCCCATGAGTCGGCGGACCTGGGTGGCATAGGGCAAGCCCATCACGTGCGGATAGCGGGAGCGAGCCAACTCGTAGGCGCGGGCACGCTCCTGCTCGGGATCTATCGGATCCAGAGCCTCGGCGATGACGTCGTCGGACACGCCCTTGCGCCGCAATTCCTGCGCGACAGCCCGTTTACCCAGGCCCCGCGTGCCGTGACGTGACCTCACCCAGCCCTGCGCATAGGCCCGGTCATCGATGAGCCCCACCTCGGTGAAGCGGTCGAGCACCGCACAGGCCACGTCATCGGGGATGCCGCGCTGGGCGAGGTAGCGCGCCAACTCCACGCGCGTCCGAGGTGCCGCGTCGAGCCGGCGAAGCACCAGGATCCGGGCGACGTTCTCCGGATCGGAAGGTGCCTCACCGGGCTCGGCGGGCGGAGGCGGGCGGAAGGCTGTGCTCACGTCAATCGATCGTGAGAACT
>JBIIDD010000135.1:0-4366 GCA_044238565.1 Candidatus Nanopelagicales bacterium | reverse complement strand
GGCCACATCCCCGGTGCCATGTACGCCGACACCGCCACTCACCTCGCCGGCGAGATCATCCCGGGAGTGACGGGGCGGCGCCCGTTCCCGGAGCCTGAGATCTTCGCCGCACAACTCGGCCTCTGGGGCATCGACGAGTCGACCCAGGTGGTGACCTACGACGCCGACGGCGGTCGCATGTCGGCCGCTCGCGTGTGGCTCATGCTCCGGTGGATGGGGCACGACCGCGTCGCCGTGCTCGACGGGGGGTGGCAGGCGTGGGTCGCCGCAGGCGGCGAAGTGACGACCGATGTGCCCGAGCGCGCTCCGACGACGTACCCCATGAGGCTGCGTCCCGAGCTGCTCGCCGATGTCGATGAGGTCGACGCCCACCGCCAACGATCGCGCACCTGCGTCTTCGACTCACGCGGGGCGGAGGGCTATCACGGTGGTGGCGTCTACCACGATGCCGTGCGCGGCCACATCGCCGGCGCCGGCCTGGCCGACCGCGCCAACACCACGAACGCCGACCTCACCTTCCGCAGCCCCGAGGAGCTTCGCGCCTACTACGGGGACCTGCTCGATGGCGTGGAGCCAAGCGATGTCATCTACTACTGCGGCTCGGGCATCACGGCCGCGCAGAACGTGCTCGCGATGAGCATCGCCGGCCTCGAAGGCTCCCGGATGTACGTCGGATCCTGGAGCGAGTGGATCACCGATCCCACGAGGCCGGTCGAGCTATGAGCAAGCCCTACCGTTTCGCCGTCATCGGCACCGGCTTCTTCGCGCAGAACCACCTGCATGCCTGGGCGGAGATTCCCGACGTCGAGCTCGTCGCCGTATGCGACACCGATCCGCAGCGGCTCGAGGCTGCGGCCCGCGACTTCGGTGGCCGCCCCTACGCGGATGCCGCCGAGCTCTTCGCCAACGAGGAACTCGACTTCGTCGACATCGCCACCACTCCCCCGACGCATCCGATGATGGTGCATCTCGCCGCCGAGCACGGGGTCGCCGCCATCTGCCAGAAGCCGCTGGCGTGGGATCTCGAGGATGCCCGGGCAATGGTCGCGGCGATGGCGGCCAAGGACCTCCCTTTCATGGTCCACGAGAACTTCCGCTTCCAGCACCCCATGCGACGTGTCAAGGAGATCCTCGACAGCGGCGCCATCGGCAGGCCGTTCTTCGGCCGCTTCAGCTTCCGCAGCTTCCACGACTGCTACTCGGCTCAGCCCTGGCTGCTCGACAGCGAGCGCATGATCATCGTCGACGTCGCCGTACACCTCTTCGACCTGGCCCGCTTCTTCATGGGTGAGCCCGAATCCCTCTACGCCGAGGCGCTCAAGGTCAACCCGCGCATCGTGGGCGAGGACGTCGCGACAGTGATGATGCGCATGCCGGGGGCGACCGCGATCGCCGACGCCAGTTACGAGACGTTCGCCGATCACTCGGCCTATCCGCAGGCCTTCGTCACCCTCGAAGGCACCCGTGGCGTGATCACGCTCGGACCCGACTATCACCTCCAGGTCGTCTCCCACCCGGTCGATGTGGGTGACTCCGCCGCCCGCATGACCGGGGCCACGGTGATCGATGAGGATCTGCAGATCCCTGAGCACACCTGGGCCTCGCGCCCCTGGAACGGCATCCAGGACAGCGTGGTCACACTCCAGCGGCACTGGGTGGAGTGCCTGCGCACCGGCCGCACGCCCGAGACCAGCGGCGCCGACACCCTGCGGACCATGGAGCTCACCCTCGGTGCCTACGAGTCGCTCGAGACCGGTCTGCCCTACCGCGTAGGAAGCGCGCGCTGAGGATGGCTACACCACTTGTCGCCGGGCCCCTGCGCGTGGACTACGACTCCGGCGACATCCGCTGCGTGCGACTCGGCGACGAGGAGATCCTCCGCCGGATCTACGTCGTCTTCCAGGATCGCAATTGGACCTCCCGCCCCTGGCGCATCCTCAGCGAGGAGATCGACGACCGGGGTGACTCCTTCACGATCCACGTCACCGCACGGGGAAGCTTCGACGCCGAGCCCTTCACGACGACAGTCGACATCGAGGGTCAGTCGGATGGCACGCTGCGCTACTCGCTCCGCGGTGCGGCGAGCGCACCCTTCCTGCGCAATCGTCTCGGGATCTGCGTGCTGCATCCCCTGGACGGATTCGCGGGGCGCGCCTGCGAGGTCATCCATACGGACGGCAGCCTGGAGACGAGTGCCTTCCCGGATGCGATCTCGCCGCATCAGCCCTTCCTCGACATCGCGGCGATGACCTATCCCGTCGGCTTGGGTGGGCATGCCCGCATCGACTTCGCCGGCGACGTCTTCGAGACCGAAGACCACCGCAATTGGAGTGACGCTTCCTACAAGACCTACTGCACGCCGATCTCGCTGCCCTTCCCCGTCGAGGTCCGTCCCGGCGATGACGTGGGTCAGTCGGTCACCCTGACACTCACCGCGGTCCCGCTGACCGCGCCCGCACCACTTCCGGGCGGGCCGGTCGAGATCAGGGTCGATGCCGGCCCTCGGCCCCTACCCGGCATCGGCGTGCACCTCACCGATGCTCCCTGGACGCAGCCGGAGACGGCATTCCTGCGCTCCCTGCACCTGGATCACGTCCATGCCGACGTCGATGCTTCGGGACCCGACGCAGTCGAGCGCATCCGCGACATCACGGTGCGTGCGCGCGACCTGGGAGCTCGCGCGTTCATCGCCCTGCACAGTGCCGAGGAGCCCAATCCCGCACTTGCCGAGCCGCTGGCCGATGCCGGCGACACCCTGGCCGGCGTGTGGGTCATCCATCCGGGAGAGAAGGTGACCTCGCGCGCAACCCTCGATGCCTGGCGCTCGCGCCTGGGACCCGACCTCCCGTGGGGCTGCGGCACCGATCTGTATTTCACCGAACTCAACCGACAGGCGCCTGACACCACGGGACTGGAGTGGACGACCTTCTCCGTCAATCCGCAGGTGCACTCCTTCGATGACCGCACGGTGCTGCAGAACACGGCCACCCTCGGGGTCATCGCCGCCGAAGCCCCGCGCCTGACCGGCGACACCGGGATCCACGTGGGACCCATCTCCCTGCGCCCGCGCTTCAACCCCAACGCCACCGACCCCGCGTCGGATGTGAGCAGCACGGACCTCCCCGCCGATGTCGATGGTCGACAGCCCACGTGGTTCGCGGCGGCTTGGGCAGCGCTCGGCCTGCGCAGCATGAACTCGGCCGCGACCATCCGCGCCGTGACGCTCTTCGAGGACCTGGGCTGGAAGGGACTGCGTGCGCGTGATCGGGGCCCCGAGGATCCGGCGTTCGACTGCCGTCCTGGCGAGGTGTTTCCCGTGGCGGAGGTCGTGCGCGCGGTCGCCGGAGCCTCCTACCTCCTGCCCACCACCTCGAGTGATCCCGAGGTCGTCGATGGGGTCGTCCTCGATGGCCCCGAGGGACGACGCGCCATCGTCGTCAACCTCACGGACACCCCGCGCCAGGCGCTGCTCATCGGTGCTGCGGATGCCCGCGTCGAGCTCCAGCCCCATCATGTGCTTTTCGTCGACCTGCCTGGGAGGGCATCGTGACCGATCCGCTGTTCGATCTCACCGGGCGCCGGGTGCTCATCACGGGTGCCGGGGGCGCGCTCGGCTCGGTCATGGCTCGCGCCTTCGCCGATCGCGGTGCGCACGTGGGTGTCCACGACCTCTCACCCGAGCGGGTCGCTCCGATCGTCGAGGGCATCCGATCGGCGGGCGGTACGGCGGTCGAGGTGGTCGGCGACGTCTCCACCGCCGAGGGGTCGAGCGAGGTCGTGCGACAGGGAGCCGAAGCCCTGGGCGGCCTCGACGTGCTCCTCAACGGCGTCGGCATCAATCGGCGCAAGCCGATCGAGGAGGTGACCCCGGAGGACTTCGACGCCATCGTCTCGGTCAACCTCCGCGCCATCTACTTCGCAAGCCAGGCCGCTCACGCGATCATGCGCCCGCAGGGCAGAGGCTGCATCGTCAACCTCAGCTCGCTGAGCGCCCGCTTCAGCTTCAACACGATCTCGGTGTACGCCGCGACGAAGGCTGGCGTTACGTCTCTCACCCGAAGCTGCGCACGGGAGTGGGCGACGGACGGCATCCGGGTGAATGCGATCGAGCCGTTCGTCATCAAGACCGAGTTCACCAAGCCGCTGTGGGGCGAGGAGCATCGGCAGAGGTGGTTCGACCACGTGACACCGCTGGGGCGACTCGGCGTACCGGAGGATCTCATCGGCTCGGTCGTCTATCTCGCCAGCGACGCATCGTCGTGGGTGACGGGTCAGACGATCGTGCTCGACGGGGGACTGACGATCGGTGCGGACTGGGATTCCTTCCGCGACATGTGAGCGGGACTACTCGACGCTGATGATGCGA
>JBIIDD010000003.1:0-15259 GCA_044238565.1 Candidatus Nanopelagicales bacterium | reverse complement strand
CAAAAGCTCCCGGGCCCACCTGCTTAGACGGGAGGTATCACCTTTGACGACCCCGGGTGCTGCATGGCAGCTGCTGACGCCGCGTGAGGTGGCCGCGCTCTTCCACGTCGATCCGAAGACGGTGACACGCTGGGCCGAGCAGGGCCGACTCACCACAGTGCGCACCCTCGGTGGACACCGCCGCTTCCGTGCCCACGAGGTCTACGCCCTGCTTCACGGCCAGGGACCTGGAGGCGCATCAAACCACGAGCCATGACTTGCACCCCGACTCCAAAGCGGCAGGCCTCGCCCATATTGGTGCCCTCTTCGGTTGGACTTCCAACGAAGAATCATGGATCCGTTGCAGCAAGTCAGCCACCTGCACACGTTCCACCCTCAAGGGCCAGGTTGGCCCATGAGGGGGTTCCGTGAACCGTTGCGCACATACGTTGGCGCTGTCCGCTTCGACTGTCCCGTCCCTAACGGCACTTGCCTTCCCGGGTACCCCTATACGGACCAAAGGGGGGCGCTGACATGCGCGCGCATCGACTCGTAACGGCACTGCTTGCTGGCGTCATCGCTGCTGCCTCCATGGCTAGTGCACCAGCCACGGCGGCATTGCCTACGCTCAAGCAATGCGACAAGGCGTGGTACGAGTGGCAGTACTTCAGCCTCGCCCCGGGATTCCCTACGACGCTGTCACCGAAGGAGCGCAACCGAACCTATAAGGCATGCGAGAAGGCCGGCCGCCTTCCACAGCACGACCGACGTGTAGAGCTCACGCAGCGTGCATTCAATACGGTGGCACAGATACTCGAGCGTGAGATTCGTCGCGTATCGATCGCGGAAGGCGTCCGACCATGCGAGGCACTCGCGAGCGTGCTCAAGCCGGTCGGCTCCTACGGTCGGCCCCTTCGTCCGGGTGACGACGTCGAGGGCTACGCCCCCGACTCCTTTCTGCCGATCCTCAAGTACAACTGGTATCGCGGGCCCTTCCGTCTGAAGTTCGGCGTCGGCTGTGATGAGTCTCCCTACGCCAACCTCTGGTTCCTCGCCGACACCGGCGGACCGTACCTCGATGAAGAGCATGCCGACCGGTACCCCTCTGATGAGGAAGTGAAGAAGGACCCCTGGCCGAGGATCCCGGTGGAGGACGCCATGTCCACGTGCATCACTTGGGGTCCTGGGCTGAAGAACGATGGAATCGGCGGCAAAGGCCTCATCTTCGGGTTCCGTTGGAATCGCACGAACCTGCCAGACGACGTCCGCTCCTGCTATCCCCGAGCACTAGGCAAGGAGGGCCTGGGCGCGTATCCCTTCACAGTCGTGCCCAATCTCCCCTTGTAGATGGCGGTCCTCTGACACACTGCCGCCTCAGGGGGCGGCATGGGGGGATTCGAGGACTGGGTGCAGGCGCACTGGGTGCGCCTGCGAGCCATGGCACGCGTGGTGTGCGCCGACCACCACCTGGCCGAAGACGTCCTACAGGAAGCGCTCATCGAGGTCTACAGTCGCTGGGGCAAGATCTCGGGCGGTTCAAACCCCTTCGGGTACACCGCGCGTGTCATCGTGACGAAGGCTGCCGATCGTCGCAGGAGCAGCTGGGCGAAGCGTGTCATCCTTGTGGACGACATGCGCAGGCTCGAGTACGTCTCTCCATCCGAGTCCGATGCCATCACGGACAGGATCACGGTGACGCGGGCGCTGGAGGCACTCAATATCCATCAGCGCGCGGCGATCGCGCTGCACTACTTCGCGGATGCGTCGGTCACCGAGATCTCCCAGATCCTCGATCGACCTGTTGGCACGGTCACCTCGGATCTCACCCGGGCCCGATCAGCGCTGCGCGACCACCTCGGGCCGGCTGGTGGTGACGACCATGGACGATGAGATGGATCCGAGGCTGAGGAACTTCGGTCTGGCTCCGGGATGGGGGCCGGACATCGCAACGATCGCGCGGGCTGGCCGCCGACGCAGGCGACTTCGGCACCTCGTACCCGTCGCGACAGCCGCCGTCCTCGCTCTCATTTTGACGAGTATCGCGTTCATCGTCCTGCAGGACCGCACCGTGCAGATGACCCCGCTCCGCCCGATGCCGCTGCCCACTTCCACCACCACGGTGATCCCGCCGCAGTTCGACGTTGACGATGCGCCGGCAAATGGCGAGCCTGCGTATGGCTTAGGCGAGGTCGACGACGGATTGCGCGTCGAAGGCGCGACCTTCGAGACGGCACCCTGTCCCGACGGAGTCGAGTGCCCGATCGCGATCACTCTCGAGGTGACGAACACGCGGCCAACCGCGTTCGGCGGGGGCATCATCGTCACCGTGTATCGAAATGGACTGGAGCTCACGGGATCCGGAACAGGAACTCAGGTGCAGCCCGGGGCGACGGAAATGGTGCAGATCGTTCTCGATCCAGCGACTACGTCCATCCCGACGGCAACTGACGGACCCGGCGTCTACACCTGGAACTGGAAGCTGGAGCGCATGCGTTAGCGCAGGATCCAGGCGAGGGCCACGGCCCCTGACACGCTCAGGATGAGCACCACCTGCAAGGTGGCGACCGACTGACGCACGGACAGGCCGCGGTCCATGAGCACGTGCGAGAGGTGGTCGCGGCCGGGGGTGAAGGGATGCTTTCCCGCGATCAGGCGCCTGATGACGACGAAAGTCGTATCCAGGATCGGCACGAAGACCAGAAGTACTGGGATGAACGCACTCCAGGGTAGGGCGATCCCCACTGGCCTCAGGCGCAGAGTGACGATCGCGAGCAGGAAGCCGAGGAAGTAGGCGCCCGCATCGCCGAGGTAGACGGTCGCCGGAGCCCAGTTGTGCCACAGGAAGCCGGCCGCGGTGCCTGCGAGGGCGAAGGCCAGGGCACCCACGAAGAACTGCCCGTAGAGGACAGCCACGATTCCGGTGCCCAACGAGGCCACCAGGGTGGTGGACGCGGCAAGACCGTCGGCATTGTCGAGCAGGTTCATGGCGTTGGTGAGGCCGACGATCCACAGGACGGTAACGATGGCGTCGAGCCAGCCAATCTGGAAGAAGCCGACCTGCGTGCCGGTGAACCACACCAGGAGCGCGAGCAGGGTCTGCGCGACCAGCCGGATCCACGGATTCAGTGCCCGCACGTCATCGATGAAGCCGAGGCCCGCGACGATGAGGGCGGGCAGAAGCACAGAAGCGAGAAGTTGAAACGCCGTCACCTCACCACTGACGCCGACCGCTGTGAGGAAGACCAGCGTGAAGGCCAGCGCTACGGCGATGCCGCCGAGTTTCGGGATGGGCCGGTCCTGGGTCTTGCGGCCGCCATCGGGTCCGTCCGTGAGGCCGGACCAGTGCGCAAGCCAGATGGAGAGTTGGACAAAGATCGCGGAAAGTACGCCGGAGCCGACGAAGGCGGCGACATAGAGCCAGGGGCTCATCGGGTGGAGATGTCGGCCGCGACGTCGGCGATGATCTGGTCGAGATTGCGCGAGGGCTGCCAGCCGATGAGCCCGCGCACCTTGGCAGTGTCGGGCACGCGGCGCGGCATGTCCTCGAAGCCCTCTTCGTAGGCCTCGTCGTAAGAAACCTTGACGATCGGGCTGGACGAGCCGAGGCGGTCGATCACGCGCACGGCCAGGTCGGCGATGGAGATCTCCTCCTGCGAGCCAACGTTGAAGACCTGACCCTCGGCCTCGCGCGAATCCATGAGGCCGAGCAGGGCCTGCACGACGTCGGCGACGTGACAGAAGCAGCGGCGCTGGGTGCCATCGCCATAAACCGTGATGGGCTGGCCCTTGAGCGCCTGCTCGACGAAGCGCGGGATGACCATGCCGTAGAAGCCCACCTGGCGGGGACCGACGGTGTTGAAGAGCCGCACGATCACCGCGGGCAGGCCCTTCTCCTTCCAGTAGGAGTAGGCGAGCACCTCCTCGATCGCCTTGGCCTCGCTGTAGGACCAGCGCGTCTTCAGCGGTGAGCCGAGGATGCGGTCGTCCTCCTCGCTGAGCAGGTCCGACTCGTTCTTGCCGTAGATCTCCGAAGTCGAGGTGACGAGCACCTTGCGGCCGTACTTGTGGCACTTCTCGAGCACGATCTCGGAGCCGCGGATATTCGTGGCAAGCGACTCGAGGGGGCGGCCCACGATGAGTTCGACCCCCACAGCGGCGGCTAGGTGGAGGACGACGTCGGCACGGCGCACGGCGTCATCGACGAGGGCCTCGTTGAGGATCGATCCGAGCACGAATTCGAAGTTCGGATCGCCGATGTGGTCGCGAATGTTGTCATGGCGGCCCGTCGAGAGGTCATCGAGGACCATGACCTGGTCGCCACGTGCCAGCAGGGCGTCGACGAGGTGGGACCCCACGAAACCCGCTCCCCCGGTAATGAGCACGCGCATGCGGCGATCCTAGGGGGTTGTCAGGCACCCGCAGGCCCAGAGGGCTTCGGCGAGCCGAGGAAGGGCCAGGTTCTGTGCCCTAGGGGAATCGTGGGAGCGAGGCCGTCAGTGCGCAAAGTGCGCATCGACGGGGGTGCGGCCGCAGCCGTCGATGTCATACGGGCCTGACCCGAACGACATTTGACGCGACGTCTCTGACGTAAGCCCTGATCTGGACGACGGCCTTGCTCCTGACCTTGAGGCTGAAGGTCCCGGAAGGATTCATCGTGACGGTTCGCTTCACCTCCTGGGCGCGAGCGCCACGAGCGAGGTTTACCTGCACGGTGACCAAGCGGGCATCTAGTCCCTGGGCAGCGCCGCGGATCAAGATGATGTGCACGTCTGCGGGGAAGGGGACAGCGCCATTGAAGGTGCCGGCGGCCCTTCGCCCCTAGGGGCGACCTTCAACGGCACTCAGCCCGCCAGAAAGCTGCCGTACGTCGAGGCGATTCCTGCCCGCAGGCCGATCGTGGGCGCCCAGCCCAGGGACTTCATTCGCGCGACGTCCAGTAACTTGCGCGGCGTGCCGTCGGGCTTCGATGCGTCCCACTGGATGGTCCCCGAATAGCCGACGACATCGGCAATGAGGTCGGCCAACTCAGTGATAGTCACGTCCTCGCCCGCGCCGACGTTGACGTGCTCGGGCTCGTCGTAGACGTCAAGCAGACGCAGGCATGCGGCCGCAAGGTCGTTGACGTGGAGGAACTCCCGTCGCGGAGACCCGGTGCCCCACAGGGTGACCGAGGGCGCACCCGACTCCTTCGCCTCGTGGAACCGGCGGATGAGCGCGGGGAGCACATGCGAGGTCTCTAGGTCGAAGTTGTCGCCGGGACCGTAGAGGTTGGTGGGCATAGCCGATATCCAGTGTCGCCCGTACTCACTTCGATAGGACTGCACGCCGATGATCCCCGAGATCTTCGCCAGGGCGTAGGCGATGTTGGTCTCCTCGAGCGGCCCGGTGAGCAGGGCCGACTCCGGGATCGGCTGCGGCGCCATCTTGGGATAGATGCACGAGGATCCGAGGAAGAGCAATCTGTCGACATTCGCAGCGTGGGCAGCCTCGAAGAGGTTGGTCTGGATGCGCAGGTTATCCGAGAGGAACTCGACGGGGTAGGTCGAGTTGGCGATGATGCCGCCGACCTTCGCAGCGGCAACGACGACGACGTCAGGCTGGGCGGTCCGTACGGCATCCATCGCGGCATCACGATCGGTGAGGTCGAGTTCGGCAGAGGGCCAGCCCACGAGGTCGGAGTAGCCCGCCGCGTCCAGCCCGCGCCACACGGCTGAGCCCACCATGCCGTGATGGCCGGCGACATAGACCCGGGCGTCGGGGGAGATCATGCCCACCCCGATACCGTAGTCCGACCAGCAAGGAGGGGTGACTATGGCCGACAAGGTCGCGCTCATCACGGGGATTACCGGGCAGGACGGCTCCTACCTAGCGGAGCAACTGCTCGGCAAGGGGTACGTCGTCCACGGGCTGATTCGGCGGTCGTCGACCTTCAACACCGACCGGATCGACCACCTCTACAAGGATCCGCATGATCCCGAGGCACGGCTCTTTCTGCACTACGGCGACCTCACCGATGGTTCGCGCCTGGTGACGCTCCTGGAGCGCGTGGAGCCGACGGAGGTCTATCACCTGGGTGCGCAGTCGCATGTGCGCGTGAGCTTCGACGAGCCGGAGTTCACCGGCGACGTCACGGGGCTGGGCACAACGCGGCTGCTCGAAGCACTCCGCATGTCGGAGGTACCGGCGCGCTTCTACCAGGCGTCGAGCTCGGAGATGTTCGGCGCAACTCCGCCGCCGCAAAACGAGGAAGCCTTCTTCTACCCGCGCAGCCCTTATGCCGCGGCGAAGGTCTACTCCTACTGGATGGTGCGCAACTACCGCGAGGCTTATGGCCTCTTCACCTGCAACGGCATTCTGTTCAACCACGAGTCCCCTCGACGCGGTGAGACCTTCGTGACGCGCAAGATCACCATGGCTGTGGCGCGCATCGCGGCGGGCCTGCAGGACGAGTTGTATCTGGGCAATCTGGACGCACGCCGCGACTGGGGCTACGCACCCGAGTACGCCGACGCCATGTGGCGGATGCTCCAGGCCGATGAGCCCGGCGACTACGTCGTCGCCACCGGCACGAGCTACTCCGTGGGCGACTTCGTGCGGATGGCGTTCGAGCATGCGGGCCTGGACTGGGAGAAGCACGTGAAGTTCGATCCCCGCTACTTGCGCCCCACCGAGGTCGATGACCTCATCGGGGATGCGAGCAAGGCCAAAGAGTTGCTTGGCTGGCAGGCACAGACCTATACGCCCGAGCTGGTCAAGATCATGGTCGACGCCGACCGGGCGCGGCTCGGAGCCTAGACCCGGCTGCCGATCGCGCGCTCGTAGGCAGCGGTGTGCTCAGCTAGCATTCGCTGGGGTGAGAACTCCACAAGTGCCCGCTCGCGCGCGACGGCACCCATCGACGCCATAGCCGCGGGATCGGCGACCAAGCGGTCGACCCCCCGTGCGACCCCGCTCGGCGACAGTGGGACGACGAGGCCAGTAAGTCCGTCGACCACCACCTCCGACGCCGACCCGGCATTCGTCGTCACCGTCGGCAAACCGGCGAGGGCTGCCTCGACCAGCGAGTACGGCATCGCCTCGTTGTCCGACGTCAGTACCGCGAGATCGCATGCCGACCAGAAGGTCGCCGGATCGACCCAGCCGAGCGTGCGGAGATTCGCGGGCGCATGCTCCTCCAGTCCCTGGCGCAGCGCACCATCGCCGCCGACGATGTAGTCGATCCCCGGCGTGGTCACGGCCGCGCCGGCGAGACGGTCGGGCCGCTTCACGCGTACGACGCGTGCGAGCCAGCCTGCGACCGGCTTCGACCCTAGATCGGCGATGCCGAGCGCCGCGCGCGCCTCGGCCTTCGACGTACGGGCGAAGTCGCGTACGCCGGGACGCACGACGACGACCTTGTCCGGCGACACGATGCGTGCAGCGATGAGATCGTCGCGCACCTTCTGCCCGGCGGCGAGCACGAGATCCGATGCACCGGCCATGATGCGCTCGGAGACGGAGATGCCGCGCACGGCCACGGCGGAGAAATAGCCCTTCAACAGGTGTCCGTGCACCGTGTGGACGAGGGCAGGGCGCCGGCGCCCTAGTGACAGGGCCGCTGCCCGGCCGACGAGGCCGGCTTTGGCCGTGTGCGTATTGACGACGTCGGGACGCAGGTCGCCGATGAGGTCGCGCAACTCGCGCGCTGCCCAGAGGTCGTCCAGCGGTGAGACGGCCCGGCCCAGACGGCTCAGGCGCAGCAGCGGCATCGCACCAGCGTCCGGGTCCTCGATCTCATCCGCCTGGACCTGTCCCGTCGCGACCACCACATCCTGGCCGGCCGTGAGCTGCTCCGCCGTCAGAGTCTCGAGCCACCGCGCCGTACCTCCCAGATTGACGCGTGCGATGACGTGGAGGACCTTCACGGTGCTAAGGGTGCCATGTCGGCAGCATCGCCTCAGTGGGAGTCGTCCCGGTACCCTCAGGCTGTGTCCAGGCCCATCACCGTGCGGCTTATCGGGGGCCTCGGCAACCAGCTCTTCGGCTACTACGCCGGGGCCGCCCTCGCCGCCCGTCACGGCGTCGGCCTCCGCCTCGACACCTCGTGGACACGCCACGGCATCACCGACCACGGCATCGAGATCCTCAAGTTCGACCTTCCCGGCGAGTGGATGAGCAACGACTCGCTGCGTGCTCGGATGTCCGCGCCAGGCACGATCCCGGGTCGAGTCTGGGCGAAGGCGGTCCGCGAGGTCCCGGCCTTGCACCGGCCCTTGCGCATCCACCAAGCCGCCGGTGTCGGCCACGATCCGACTCTCCTGGACCAGCCGCCCGGGACGCGACTGCGCGGCTACTACCAGTCCTGGCGCACCGTGCAGAACGCCGTCGACAGCGGGTACCCGCGTCGGCCGAGACTCACGCTGCCGAGCGCATGGCTCGACGCAATCACCGTGCGCTCCGAGCGCGAGCAACCGATCGCGGTGCACGTCCGCCGCGGGGATTACGCGCAGGTCGCAGAGCTCGGATTGCTCGGGCCCTCCTACTACGAGCCTGCCATCGAGCGCCTTCGCTCCGAAGGGGTTGCGGGGCCGATCTGGCTCTACTCCGACGAGCCGGACGCCGCACGGCACGCCCTCGGGCGATACGGCGACGAGGCCCTAGCCATCGCGTCGCCCGACGGGCCCGCTACGGAGATGCTCGCAATGTCGCATGCCGGAGGACATGTCATCGCCAACTCGACCTTCAGCTGGTGGGGCGCGTGGATGAACCGTCCACGCACGCCCGTCATCGCTCCGGATCCCTGGTTCGCCCAGGGTCCGTCGGTCGAAGGACTCATCCCCCCCGAGTGGACGCGCCTGCCCATCGCCTGACGGCTACTGGAGTGCGGGGATCGTGACCGCATTCGACCTCAGGGAGTCGTCCGGAGTCGCGACATAGACGCGGATCCGCTTGCCCGCCTTGCGCTGCCAGGTGAAGTCACCCGAACTGTCGACGAGGATCCTCGCCGCACCCTGGGTGAATGACTCCTGCCCGGGGAAGCGGAACCACGGCACGAGGACGGCGCCGGTATCGAGATCCGTCGACGAACCGGTGACTCGGATGAGCCGATCATCGCGCGTACCCGTGATCTGGATCGCCGCCGAGCTCTCGGGAGTCGCGAATACAGGCGATGACGCAGCGCCCCAGCCCGCGCCATTGAGCGCCTCGACCGTGACGGCGTACTCTCGGCCGTTCGTCAGCCCCGCGAGCGTGCAGGTGCGATCCATCGTGAGGCAGACCTGGCCACCGGGCTCAGCCTTCACGCGATAGTTGCTGATCGGGAAGGACCCGGTGTTCGCGGGAGCATCCCAGGTGACGGTCAAGCGAGAGTTGCCCGCGGCGACTGCCACGTTGAGCGGAGCGCTAGGCGGGTAGGTCACGGCAGGCGGGGGCGGGGGCGGGGGAGGAGTCCCACCGATCAGGGGCAGCGCTGCCAGCGCGCCGGGGTAGTCCACGCCATTGAAGTTGGCCATCGGGAAGCTGCCGCCCACGAGGACGCGCTGGCCGGAGATGGCGAGGCCCCCTTCCTCCGCAGCTCCGTAGTCGAAGCCGCCCAAGGTCACGGGGATCCAGGCGTCGGATGCCATGCCCGTATCATCGATGCTCACCGCAGCCAGCCCATCGCGCAGCGCGGCACCGCCGTTAAGCGATCCGAAGTCGCCGCCCAGGTAGGCATACCCGCCAGAGATCTCGACGTCGTACGGCGGACCGCCGAAATCCGGATCCCAGTCCGTGACCGTGCCCGCTCCGGCGGTCGTGATAGCCGCAGCACCATTGCGAGTAACGGAGGCCGAGTTGTCCTTGACAGCGTTGAAACCTCCAACCAGGTAGGCGATTCCATTCGATACAGCGACACCGTAGGCATTGCTGTCAGGGTCCGGATCCCAGTCGGTCACCGTCCCTGTGTCATCGGTCCGCACGGCCCCGGCGGTGTAGCGAGCGGCGTTGATCGTGCTCTGGTTCATCCTGTTGAAGTCCCCGGCCATGTAGGCCACGTTGCCCTCGAGGGCGATGGAGTACGCCGCACTATCGAGGTCCGGATCCCAGGGCATCACCGTGCCCGTGTCGTCGGCGCGGAAGGCCGCGGCGTAGTTGCGGGTTTCCGGATTCGTGTGGTCCTTCACGGTGGAGAAGTCCCCGACCAGGTAGGCGATGTCGCCACTGATCTCCATATCGTAGGGATAGCTATCGAGGTCGGGATCCCAGTCCGTGACCATGCCCGTGTCGTCGGTGCGGAAGGCCGCGGCGTAGTTGCGGGTCACATAGCCATTCACGGTGGAGAAGTCGCCGACGACGTACGCCGTGCTGCCGATCAGGCCGATGGCATAGGGCTCGCCGAAGATGTCCGGCTCCCAGGACGTCAGCCGCATGTTCCGGTCGAAGGCCGCCGCGCCATTGCGCTCCACGACATTCATATGCGTGAAGGACCCACCGACGATCACTTGCGACTCAAGGACCGTGAAGGCGTACACCGATGAACCGCCGCCGCGCGTCGTCGCGATGCGGGGATCCCATGAGGCGTCGAGCGCGCCCGTGGACTTGTCGACTCGTGCGAGGTTGGGCATCGGAGTGCTGCCCACCCGCGGGAACTGCCCGCCTATGTAGACATCGGACTCCGTGACCGCCAGGGTGTAGACCACCTGGCTCGGACCGATATCGGGATTCCACGATGTGACGGAGCCGGTGTCGTCGGTATTCACCGCCATGACGCGGTTGCGGGCCACGCCATTGTTGACTGTTGTGAAGTTGCCGCCAATGTAGATGAGAGTGTCATCGGCCACGATGACGTTGACCGAGGAGCCCTGGTTGACGATGAGGGGATCCCAACTGGTGGCCGCGCCCGTCACGGGGTCGAGTGCCGCAATGAGGTTGCGGGCAACCGAGGCAATCTGGGTGAAGTACCCGCCGACGTAAATGACCCCGTTAGCTTCGGTGATCGTCTCGATGCAGCAGTCCGGCGCAGGGTTCCATCCATTGCGGAGCGACAGGTCCGATAGGGAGTACGACGCGAGCCTTGACTTTGGCGCGGTGAAACTGCCGCCGACATAGAGGTAACTGTCGTCTGTCGCCAGCGCAGCCACCGAATTGTCCGGATCGGGCGACCAGTCAAGAGCCTCGCCCGTGACCGTGTCGATGGCGACGAGGTTCCTGTGCGGGGCGCCGTTGACCTGCGTGAAGGAGCCGCCGACGAAAAGGGTCGTGCCGTTCAGCGCCAGCGCAGACGTGGACACGTTGGACTCGCCGAAGGATGGCGACCAGGTCGTGTCGAGCGAACCGTCTGCATTGAGTCGCACAACGCCGGTCCGCGGCTGGCCGGCAACGCTCACGAAGTCGCCAACCATGTAGATCCGACCTGATGAGTCCGCGATCATCTCCTTTACGTAGCCATTGACCGTCGGGAAGTTCCTGTCGACGGTGGCGGTCGATGTGGATAGTCGCGCGATCCCGCCTGTTGCGGGCCCGGCCTCGTTGAAGCCGCCGACGGCGTAGAGGGTGCCGTCAGGAGCTACCACGGCATCGAGCACTTCATCGACCGGGCTGTCGACGATCTGAGTCGACGGCGAGGCGGAAGCGACCGGTGCCAGCACGGGAGCCACGAGGAGCCCGGAGGCGACGGTGAGCGCGATCGACAGGGGCAGCAGGACCTTACGCACGATGGGGGACCTCACAGGAGCGGGCCCGTCCCTACTGGACGGGCGTCATCCACATTGTGCCATCGGCCATCCGCCTCATCCGGCGTGGATCCATCTCACTTGACGCGCACCGTGTTCGATCGGACCCCGTCCGCCGTCACGTAGACCCGCCACGGTGTGGACGCACTGGCCTTGCGCGACCACGTGAACGTCCCATCCACGGACACCATCACCGAGCGGCCCGCCACGAAGTCACCACGACCCTTGGCCGACCAGGGAGTGACGAGCCCACCCATGCCCATGCCCATGCCCGCCGTCGTCCCCGACACCGCGATGCGCGATCCCTCACGGGCACCGGTGATCACGATGGATGCAGGCTCCGAAGCATGCGGCACCACGGCATTCGACGGCTCCGACATCACGGACCAGCCCGCACCACTGAGCGCCCGCACAGTGAAGGTGTACGACGTGCCATTGGTGAGGCCCTCGACCGTGCAGGATCTGGCTGGCGCCGAGACGAGGCATGCGTGACCACCCGGCGACGACACCGCCTGATAGTCGGAGACGGGAAAGGACCCGGGGCGTTCGGGGGCGGTCCACGACAGCGACACCGTGCCTTCACCGGCAGCGGCCACGACCGACCTCGGAGCCGAAGGGGGGATCGTCACAGGCGCAGGCAGAGGGGGTGTCGGATCAGGGGCGGGAGGTCCCACGAGAAGGAGCGAGAAGGTGCCGCCGACGCTCAGCGCCTGGGGCACGACGCCGGGTGATGGCCACGTGGTGGCCGTCGGCACAGGGACGGATGTGTCATCGGTGAAGGCCGGATTGCCCAACGAGCTCCCGGAGTTGTAGCCCCAGCAGTAGGCGGACGTCGTGGTGATGCCACACGAACTCTCATCGTTGACCGCCACGTCCACGTCGAGGACGTGCGCGTCCATGGGAGCCAGCACCGCAATGGGAAGACTGTCATCGCTGCCTCTATTGGTCGTTCCATCGCCGAGCTGACCGTAGTAGTTGCGGCCCCAGCAATAGGCAGCCCTGCTCGTCGTCACTCCACATGTCCACATGTCCCCTGAAGAAAGGGACAACCAGCGCGACGATGCGCTCGAAGTCGCCACCACGGGTGCAGGCACGCTGTCGTCAGTCGCGCCAGCGGTGCCCAGTCCAAGCTGGCCGTCGTAGTTGTCTCCCCAGCAGTAGCCGACGGCACCCGTGGTGACTCCACACGTGTACTGCTGACCAGCACTGAGGCTTGTCCAGCGGAGGCCTCCCGCAACGGGCGTAGGCACGGAGGTGTCGTCATTGGTGCCATTGCCCAATTGACCGCTGCCGTTCCAACCCCAGCAATAGGCAATGCCGTCAGCAGCGATCCCGCACGTGTGATTGCCGCCAGCTGAGATCGAGGACCAGGTCACACCCCCGTCCACCGGGACAGGCACATTCGTGTCGTCCGTCGTCCCATTGCCAAGTTGACCTCTGCCATTGCTGCCCCAGCAATAGGCCTCGTCCGTTGACGTGATCCCGCACGTGTGATTCGGATCGGAGTTGCGATAGTCGCCACCCGCTGAGATGTCCGCCCACCGATCAGTGCTCTGGACGGCCCCGGGCACGGAATCGTCCGTGGTGCCCGTCGTCCCATTGCCGAGTTCGCCGTGATCGTTCGTGCCCCAGCAGTAGGCGGCCTGATCGTCGCCGATGGCACACGCATGGCTGTACCCAGCCGACGCCATGATCCATCCATCGCCGGGACTCGCACCGGCGGCGAGCACCGTGGGCGAAGTCGCGCTGGCGTCGAGCGTGCCCAAGCCGAGCTGGCCGTTGCTGTTGCTACCCCATGAGTACACCTGATCGACCGGTGCGCCGTTCGCGGCCGCAACGGACGAGACGACCGAGACACCGAGGGCCACTACGGAGGCGGCAAAGGCAGCGATCGCTTTCCGAGAGGTCAGGCGCATACCCCCACACTACGCAGTGGGGGCATGAATCGACTGCGGGATGCCGAGTACGACTCCAGCCGTCTCGTGCATGACGGGTGATGCCTCGATCAGCGGTCGAAGACGATGACCCTGACGTAGAGGGCGGGACGTCCGGGGGGACGGATGCGCATGAGGAAGGATCCTGCCTCGGTGCCCTCAAGAGTCGGTGTCGTTGCGCGTCCTCGCCCATCCGACCTCATCGTGCCGAGCGCATCCCAGGAGCTGCCGACCCTGACGCTCACGCCGCTGCGCGACTGCGGAGGCAGATCCGGGATGCGGAGTGCGAAGGTGGTGTCCGCGGCGACACGGACGCGTGGGGCCTTGCTGACCTGCGTCGAGAGTCCCCTGTCCATCGACACCGTCCTCTCCGGCGGTCCGCTGACGCGCTCGATGCCGCTGGGCGACGGACTCGGCGAAGGCGACGGACTCGGGGACGGCGAGGGAGACGGCGACGGCGAGGGGGACGGCGAAGGCGACGGACTGACGGTGGGCGACGGACTCGGCGAGGGTGCCGGTCCTGGACCGGGTGCCGGTCCTGGCCCGGGATCCGGGGCGGGCCCTGGAGCGGGTCCGGGGTTCGGATCAATCTTTGCCGTCGTAGCCGAGGTCGTCGCCCGCCACGCCCCGGTTCCCGATGAGTTCATCGCAGCCACGCGGACGAAGTAAGAGGCTCCCTGTGCGAGCCCTGTCACGGTGTAGGCACGTGCCGAGCCGGCCAGGGACGTCGTTGCGTTCTGCCAGGGCCCGGTAGCGCTAGGCCCGTAGGCGACGGTGTAGCCGGTGATCGCGGCGCCCCCGTTTTGGGAAGGCGGGCTCCACACCACATCGATGCTGCCAACCGCAGTGCCTGTGCTGGCCGACACGCTCGCCGGCCTACTCGGAGCCGTCACGGAGCGGGACGGGGTGACGGATGCGCTCGCCTCAGACTCCGCGCTCGTGCCGACTGTGCTAGTTGCCTTAACAGTGAACGCATAGGCCTGCCCGTTGGTCAGCCCCGTCACCTCGCATGTCAAGGCCGCGGTCGAACACGTGCGCTGGTCCGGACTGCTCGTCACGGTGTAACTCGTGATCGCACTTCCGCCATCGGATGCTGGTGCCGACCACGACACGGTCGCCTTGCCATCGCCGGCGGATGCGACGACTGAGGTGGGTCGTTCAGGCACGGCAAGGGGTTGGATCCCTGTCGCCTGCGTCGCGGCCCCGCTGCCCGCGGCGTTGGTCGCGACGACCGAGACGGCGTATGTCGTGCCATTGGTCAGGTCCGTGATGGTGCAGGTGAGCTTACCCTCGGATGGCTCGCACGTCGCTCCGCCGGGGCTCGCCGTCGCGGTGTATCCCGTAATCGAGGACCCGCCATTGCTGTCGGGAGAATCCCACGTGACGACGATGCTCGAGTCGCCGGCTGTGCCTGCGACGTTCTTCGGTGCGCCCGGCAGGCCGAAGGGCTTCACGCCATTCGACGCGGGCGAGGCCGGTGACGAGCCACGGGCGTTGGTCGCCTTCACCGTGAAGGTGTACTCCGTGGTCGCCGTGAGACCGGTGAAGTCCGCGGAGAGTTCCGTCACCGTCTTCTCCGTGCACGAAGGACTGCATGCGACTGTGTAGCCGGTGATGGTGCTGCCGCCGTTAGAGGGGGCCGTCCAGGCCACCCGT
>JBIIDD010000133.1:0-4387 GCA_044238565.1 Candidatus Nanopelagicales bacterium | reverse complement strand
CCGTGCCTGCCGGCGACACCACAACTGCCGGCTCGGCATCCACGAGCAGCGGCAGCGCTGCATCCATGCGTTCGGCGTCCTCGGCGTGCAGTCGCAGGAGCGGCGTACCGCTCACCACCATGTCTCCGGGCTTGACGAGGACCTCGATCCCCGCGGAGGCGGACACCGGATCGTCCTTGGTCGCTCGTCCAGCACCGAGCCGCCACGCGGCACGCCCGATGGCGAGGGCATCGCAGCGCGTGACCACCCCGTCACGGTCCGCGGTGACCGTCTCGACGATCGGCGCTCGCGGCAGCGACGCATCGGGGTCGCCACCCTGGGCGAGGATCATCCGACGCCAGTGATCCATCGCACGTCCACTGGCGATCGCCTCCGCTGGATCCGCGTCGATGCCCACGAGCTCGAGCATGTGGCGTGCCAGGAGCAAGGTGAGCTCCACGACGTCCGCGGGGCCACCCCCCGTCAGCACATCGACGGACTCGGCGACCTCGAGCGCATTGCCGACGGCCACACCCAGGGGCACGTCCATCGCCGTGACGAGGGCACGCGTGCGCACACCCTCATCCCGGCCGAGCGCCACCATGGTGCGCGCGAGTTGGACCGCGCGCACCGTATCGGACATGAAGGCACCCGACCCGGTCTTGACGTCGAGCACGAGCGCCGATGTGCCCTCAGCGATCTTCTTGCTCATGATCGATGAAGCGATGAGCGGAATGATGTCGACTGTCGACGTCACGTCACGCAGGGAGTAGAGCTTGCGGTCGGCAGGCGCCAGACCCGAACCAGCGGCACAGATCACTCCCCCGACATCTCCGAGGATCGACAGCATCTCGGCATTGGTGAGATGCGCCCGCCAGCCGGGGATGGACTCGAGCTTGTCGAGCGTGCCACCGGTGTGACCGAGTCCGCGCCCTGACAACTGCGGCACGGCCGCGCCGCAGGCCGCCACGATCGGCACCAGGGGAAGCGTGATCTTGTCGCCCACTCCACCCGTGGAGTGCTTGTCCACCGTGGGACGTGACAGCGATCCGAAGTCCATCCGCTCTCCGGAGCGGATCATCGCCTGGGTCCACCTGACGAGTTCGGGCTCGGTGAGCCCCTGGAAGTAGATCGCCATGGCCATGGCGGCCATCTGCTCCTCGTGCACATCTCCGCGCGTGTAGGCGTCGATGAGCCAGTCGATCTGGTCTGCGGAGAGGGTGCCACCGTCGCGCTTAATGCGGATGAGGTCGACCGCGGCGAATGCGCCGCTCACGTTTCGCTCGCCGCGTGCCCCGCCATGAGGAGGCCAATCCGCGCACGATCCGCGTCTGCGGCGCTCATCGTCTCGACGATACGGCCGTTGTACATCACAGCAATGCGATCCGACAGGCCGAGCACCTCATCGAGCTCTGCCGAAACGAGAAGGACACCCGCTCCCCGGTCGCGCGCAGCCACGATCTGGGAGTGGATGAACTCGATCGACCCTACGTCTACCCCACGGGTGGGCTGCGCCGCGATAAGAAGGGCGGGCTCGGCTGCGAGCTCTCGAGCGATGACGACCTTCTGCTTGTTGCCGCCCGACAGAGACTGCACCGTTGTCTGCGACGACGGAGTGCGGATGTCGAATTGGCCCACGAGCCCCTCCGCCAAAGCATCGACCGCCTTGAGATTGCGCACGCCGAAGCGTGCGAACTCGGGCTCGTTGTACCGATCGAGGACAAGATTGTCGGCGACGGAGTAGGCGCCGACGAGGCCGTCCGCCTCGCGGTCCTCGGGGACGTGGCCTACCCCCATCGCATGGATGTCGCGTGGCGACCTGCCCAGAGCGTCTTGGCCGAGGACAGCCACAGCCTGCGCGCGGCAGGGACGCAGGCCCGTGAGTGCCTGCACCAGCTCACGCTGGCCGTTGCCCTCCACCCCCGCGATGCCCAGGATCTCCCCGGCGCGCACCTGCAGTGAGACGTCACGCACAGCGGGCAGGCCTATGTCGTCGGATGCCGAGAGGCCCACCACATCGAGCACGACCTCCGCGGGCTCTGCTGGCGCCTTATCGACAGTGAGAAGCACACTGCGTCCCACCATCATCTGCGCGAGACCGGCAGCATCTGTCTGGTTCGGCGTGGTGGTCCCCGCGGTCCGGCCCCCGCGAAGCACCTCGATCGTGTCCGCGATGGCGAGGACTTCACGAAGCTTGTGGGTGATGAAGATGACCGCCACTCCGGAGTCCGCAAAGCCCTTGATGACGTCGAGCAGGTCATCCGTCTCCTGCGGCGTCAGCACTGCGGTGGGCTCATCAAGGATGAGGATATCGGCCTTGCGATAGAGGGCCTTGAGGATCTCGACCCGCTGCTGCGTGCCCACGGGTAGGTCCTCGACTTTGGCGTCGACATCGAGCTGCAGGCCGTACTCCTCGGCAAGGCGCGCGACCTCTGCGCGTGCCTTGCGCATGTTGACGAAGGGGCCCTGATGGGGTTCGTCGCCGAGGATGACATTCTCGGCCACAGTGAAGACCGGGACGAGTTGGAAGTGCTGGTGGACCATGCCGATGCCGCGACGAATTGCGTCGCGCGGACCCTTGAGGCGCACGGCTTCGCCCTTGATGAGGATCTCGCCCTCGTCGGGCTCGTAGAGACCGTAGATCATCTTGACCAGTGTGGACTTGCCCGCGCCGTTCTCACCGAGCAGCGCAAGGACCTCCCCACGGTGGACTCGTAAAGATACGTCGGCATTGGCGACAACCCCGGGGAACCTCTTGGTGAGCCCACGGGCCTCGAGCGCGACCTCCGGCGTCGGTGTCATGGCCTAGTCCTTCTCATACGGTCGGCCGACGGCTGCGGGTGGCTTGATGCGCCCGGACACAATCGCGAGTAGGACGATCGTGAGGATGTAGGGCAGCATGTTGACGAACTGCGGAGGGATCTCGACGACCGCATCCGTCTGGAGTTGGCTGGCGACGCCCTGGGTCAGCCCGAAGAAGATGGCGGCCGCCAGTGCGCCAATCGGGTTCCATGCACCGAAGATCATGATGGCCAGAGCGGTGAAGCCACGACCTGCCGTGAGGCCGCGCTCAAAGGTCCCGGCCGCCTCGAGGGCGAGGTAGGCACCCGCGAGGCCGGCTAGGCCGCCCGCGATCGTCACATTCCAGAAGCGCGTGGTCTGGACCCCGATTCCCGAGGTGTCGGACGCGCTGGGCTTCTCGCCCACCGATCGCGTGCGCAAACCCCAGACAGTCTTGAAGAGCAGCACCCACAGCAGGAGTGCGCTCACGATCGCCGCATAGGTGAAGATCCCGTTGTCGAAGAAGACGGGACCGATGAGCGGGATGTCAGCCAGGATCGGGATGCGCACCGTCGGCGTGACGCCCGGCAGCGTGAAGCCCTGGGCGTAGAAGAAGCTGGTGAGGCCCGCCGCCAGGATGTTGATGATGGTGCCGGCAATGATCTGATCCATCTTCCAGGTCACCGCGCCGGTCGCGAGCATCGCGCCCATGATCATCCCGGTCCCCACGCCGATCATCGTGCCCAGGATGAGGCTGCCCGTGAGCGCCGCTCCGAAGAAGCCGGCGAAGGCGCTCATGAGCATCTGGCCTTCGATGCCGATGTTGATGACACCCGAGCGCTCGCACATGATGCCGACCATCGCCGCGAGGATGAGCGGGACGGCGTAGCGCAGCGAGAACGAGACGACCGAGGTCGTCACGGTCGGATCCATCACGTAGAAGATCACGATGCCGACCGAGATGACGATGGCGAGCGCGTAGGCCCACTTAGCGCTCACGTGCCCCACCCCTTCGTCACAGTGGTCTGCTTGATGTTGCGATTGCGGAAGAGCAGCTTGGCGACGACGGGAGCGGAGACGAAGAGCAGTGTGAGGGCGAGGATGACGCTCACGACCTCGGGTTCGATACCCGTCTGGAATTGGAGTGATGACGAGCCGGCACGCAGGGTGCCCACCAGCAGGGCAGCGGGGATGGTCGCAAGCGGATTGGCGCGGGCGAGGAGAGCGATGGTGATGCCGTCGAATCCGAGGCCGAGATTGAAGGCCGGCTCGAAGCGCCCGGTAATGCCCATGGTCTCGACAGCGCCGCCGAGACCTGCCAAGCCACCGCTCACGGCCATGGCAAGAAGGATCGTGCCCTTGACGGGGATACCGGCGTAGCGGGCGGCTCCGGGATTCATGCCGACGGTGTTGAAACGGAAACCCTGGGTGGTCCGGATGAGGAACCAACCAAAGAAGACCGCGACGAGTAGCGCGAGAATGAACCCCGAGGGGATAGGGCCGATGTAGGGAAGCATCGCGGATTCCGCGATGACGGGTGTGCGCGACAGAGGCTGATCCGGCTCCTTGAGCGGCCTGCTCGCGAGGTAGTCGACGAGCGCGATGGCGATGCTGTTGAGCATGATCG
>JBIIDD010000132.1:0-4409 GCA_044238565.1 Candidatus Nanopelagicales bacterium | reverse complement strand
CCACCTCGGCGTGCTGGCCGCATCACCCGATCTGCTCGAGACCCTGCACCCCGACAAGCTGCTGCCCGCGACCAATGTGGTGCCCGAGCGCTTCGAGCTCGGCACGCTTCCCTATGAGCTCCTCGCCGGCGTGACCGCAGCCGTCGACGTGCTCGCGGACCTGGTCCCGAGCGAGGGCGACCGGCGCGAGCGAGTCCTCACATCGATGGTCGCGCTCGAGGACTACGAGGACATCCTGCACGCGCGCATGCGCGAGGGACTGGAGTCGATCCCCGGGATTCATCTCTACAGCAACGCCAAGCACCGCACGCCGACGGAGACATTCACGATCGACGGACACAACTCCGATGGCATCTCGGCGTTCCTCGCCGAGCGAGGCGTCAACGCTCCCGCGAGCAACTTCTATGCGCTCGAGGTATCGCGATGGTTGGGCCTCGGCGATGCCGGGGGCGTGCGCGTCGGTCTCGCTCCCTACTCGAATGACGACGACGTCGACCGGCTCATCGCCGGGCTCCGCGAACTCACCTCCTAGACGACCGCACGGACTGGAGACACCATGCTCGCCGCTGCTGCCACCTCGATCCATCCCGATGCTCCACTCGACGGGCTGACCATCGGCCCGATGCCCGACCCCGTGGCCGACGACGGCTGGGTGCGTGTCGGCGTACGCGCAGCCAGCCTGAACCACCACGACCTGTGGAGTCTGCGCGGTGTGGGGCTGCCCGCCGAGCGCCTGCCCATGATCCTGGGCTGCGACGCCGCCGGAGTCCTGGAGGACGGCACCGAGGTGATCGTCCACGGAGTCATCGGCGATCCCGCGGCCGGCGGGGGCGATGAGACCCTCGACCCGAAGCGCTCACTGCTGTCGGAGGTCTACCCCGGCACGCTCGCCGAGTTCGTGTGCGTCCCCGAGCGCAACGTCCTTCCGAAGCCCGCCGACCTCGACTTCGCCTCCGCAGCATGCCTGCCGACCGCATGGCTCACGGCGTACCGCATGCTGACGACGAAGGCGCAGGTCCAACCCGGTCAGACCGTGCTCGTGCAGGGTGTGGGCGGCGGTGTGTCGACGGCTGCCATCCAACTGGCCAAGCAGTTGGGCGCTCGCGTGTGGGCCACGAGTCGCGACGAGGCCAAGCGCGCTGCCGCTATCGCACTCGGCGCCGATGAGGCGTTCGAGCCCGGGGCCCGGCTGCCGGCGCGGGTCGACGCAGTGATGGAGAGCGTGGGCGAGGCGACCTGGTCTCACTCGCTGAAGTCACTGCGCCCCGGTGGGCGCCTGGTCGTGTGCGGTGCGACCACCGGCCCCAATCCGCCGGCCGACCTCAACCGAGTCTTCTTCCTGCAACTCGAGGTGCTCGGCTCCACCATGGGCACGCGCGAGGAACTCGCTGCGCTTATCGATCTCGTCATGGCATCCGGAGTCCGACCCACGATCTCCGCGACGCACTCCCTGGCCGATGCCCGAGAAGGATTCGCCCAGCTGGCCGAGGGTGACGTGATCGGCAAGATCGTCCTCACGGTGGAGTGAGCACTAGCCGTAGTGCGAGCGCCGAGCGTCCTCGACCGTGATGCGCTTGCGGAAGACCCAGAAGGACCACGCCTGGTAGGCGATCACCATGGGTAGGCCGATCGCGGCGACGACCGTGATGACGCCGAGCGAATACGGGCTTGCAGCCGCGCCCTGGACCGTGAGGCTTGCTGCGGGATCGAGCGTGCTGGGGAGCACATAGGGATAGAGCGCGATGAACATCGACGCTACGAAGGCAGCGATCGCCACGCCATGAGCCCAGAAGGCGAGGAGCGGCTTGGTCCGCAGATTGGCGATGAGTGCCACGAGCATTCCGAGGACGGCGAGGATCCCGACACCCAGCGCGGCGGCGTCACCGAGGGAGTACGACACGTAGGTCCAGGCGGCGAAGGCGGTCATGAGCGCCCCTGCGATGAAGTCGAATCGAGTGGCCCACACCTCATTCCTGCGCTGCACGGGACCCTCGGTCTTCAGTGCGAGGAAGGTCGCGCCGTGCGCGAGCGAGAAGGACAGCAGTGTGAGGCCGCCGAGCACGGAATAGGCATTGATGAAGGACAGCATGCTGTCCCCGACGAATTGTCCGCTCGCATCTACGGGGATGCCGTGCACGATCCCCGCCCAGAAGACTCCGAAGAGGAAGGCGAGCAGGAGCGACGCGATGGCCACGGCCGTGTCCCAGCGTGAGCGCCACGCAGGACCGGGACGCTTGGACCGATACTCGATCGCCACCGCGCGCACCACGATGGCGACGATCACGAGGAGGAGCGGGAGGTACGCCGCAGGGAAGAGGGCGGCGTACCACGCCGGGAATGCGGCGAAGATCGCGATGCCGCCGGTGACGAGCCACACCTCATCCGCATCCCAGACGGGGCCGATCGCGGTGAGCATCTGGCTGCGTTCCGCCTCGTCGGCCCCGAGCGTCCGCGCGAGCATGCCCACGCCGAAGTCGAATCCTTCGAGGAAGAAGAACCCGGTCCACAGGACCGCGACGATGACGAACCACAGCTCGGGCAGGCCCATCACGCCACCTGCGCGGGTCGGGGCGACGAGGGCTGCCCCGCCATCGGCTCGTCATCGGTCGGGGGGCCCTTGATCACGTAGCGCTTCAGCAGCAGGAACTCCACGATCGCGAAGGCGCCGTAGAGCAGGAAGAAGATCGGCAGGCTGATGAGCAGGAAGGTCGGCGAGATCTGCGACACGGCATCCCGCGTGAGCAGCATGTTGTAGACCACCCAGGGCTGGCGGGCGTTCTCCGTGAAGATCCAGCCGAACATGTTGCCGAGCCACGGCGTGAAGACGATCCAGATGGAGATCGCCCAGAAGACGCGACCCTCCGGCAGTCGCCCCTTGCGGGTGCGCCACCACGCGACGAGCATCCATGCGGCTCCGATCAGCCCGAAGCCCATCATGAGGCGGAAGGCGTAGAAGGCGATCCAGACATTGGGCGTGTATTCGCCCGGGCCGAACTGCTCCTCGTACTGCTCCTCCAGCTCATTGGCGCCGACGACAACACCATCGATGGAGTTAGTCGCCACGATCGAGAGCATGCAGGGAATCGAGAGCTCCCAGGTGTTCTCTCGCGCCTCCTGATCGATGATCGCGACGATCCCGAGGGAGGCGCACGGCCCCTCGGTCTCCCAGAGCGCCTCGCCCGCCGCGATCTTCATGGGCTGCACGTCGGTGACGACGACTCCCAGGACATCGCCCACGAGCACCTGACCCGAAGCGGCGATGAGCCCCATCGCGATGGCGGTGCGCCATGCCCACCGCATCTCACCTACGAACTGGCGTCGCTTGAGGTGGTACGCCGCGACCGCGAAAACGAAGACCGACGCGGCGACGAGGCCACCGAGGACCGTGTGGACGTAGGCCCAGAGCGCAAAGGGCTGGAAGAGCACCGCGCCGATGTCATTGAGCACCGGGTAGCCGGTGAGCGGATCCAACTCGTAGCCCACCGGGTGCTGCATCCAGGAGTTCGCCACGATGATGAAGTAGGCCGACGCCCAGGTGCCGAACGTGAAGATCCAGATGCACGCGACGTGCACCCCGCGCGGCAGGCGATCGCGACCGAAGAGCCACAGGCCGAGGAAGGTCGACTCCAGGAAGAACGCGAGCAGGCCTTCCATGGCCAGCGGAGCACCGAAGACGTCCCCGACGAAGCGGCTGAAGACCGACCAGTTCATGCCGAACTGGAACTCCTGGACGATCCCGGTGACGATGCCCATCGCGAAGTTGATGATGAGTAGGGATCCGAAGAAGCGAGCGAGCCGGCGATAGGACTCCTTGCCGGTGCGCCAGTGCAGCGTCTCCAGTAGTGCCACGTAGGGCGCCAGGCCGAGGGTGAGGGGCACGAAGAGGTAGTGATACAGCGTCGTCGTCGCGAACTGAAGTCTCGACAGATCGACCAGGAGGTCGTCACCCACGGGCACATCCCACCAGATACGAACGGCCGAGGTGGCAGGATGCCCGGATGCAACTCCTGCCCGGTCCTGTCGAGGGTGCCGTCGCCGTGACCGTGACCTCCCTGGAGATGACTTCCGCGGCAGAGGTCATCGGCGTCGACGAGACTCCCCGTGGGGCCGACTGGCACCGAGTCGAGACCGACAAGGCTCCCGTGTCGCGCGCCTTCTACGCGCAGGTCGGAGCTCCGTGGCACTGGGTGGACCGCCTTGCGTGGTCGGAGGCACAGTGGCAAGCGTGGGTGGACCGCCCGGTGCACCACCTCCTCGTCTGTCGGCAGGACGCCGTGAACGCCGGCTACGCAGAGCTCGAGCAGCAGGCTGACGGCAACGTAGAGATCGCGTACTTCGGCCTGCTCCCCGGGGCGATGGGCCGCGGGTTGGGCCGCTGGTGGCTAGCAGAGGTCCTCGCCGAGGCGTGG
>JBIIDD010000131.1:0-4424 GCA_044238565.1 Candidatus Nanopelagicales bacterium | reverse complement strand
TACACCAGGCTGGAGGCCGAGACCGGGCAGTCGACCGGCTTCGCGCCCATCGGCCTCGTCGAGGTCGCCGCCGACGAGGGCAGGCTCGAGGAATACCGCCGCGTCGCGGCCTTCAACCGATTGATGGGCACCGAGGTGCACGAGATCTCGCCCCGCGAGGTGGCCGATCTCTTCCCACCGGCCCGTACGGACGATTTGCTCGCCGGCTTCTACATGCCGCAGGACGGCCGCGTGAATCCTGTCGACGCGACGATGGCACTCGCCAAGGGTGCGCGCATGCAGGGCGTGACCATCCTCGAAGGCACACCCGTACTCGACGTACTCGTCAAGAACGGCCGGGTCGTCGGCGTACGCACCGAGCAGGGAGACATCGAGTGCGAGTACGTCGTCAACTGCGCGGGCATGTGGGCCCGCCAACTCGCCGAGCGCTCGGGAGTCACGGTGCCCAATCAGGCGGCCGAGCACTACTACCTGCTCACGGACCCGATCCCCGGGCTCGATCCGGACCTGCCCGTGCTCGAGGATCCCGGTTCCTACGGCTACTACCGGCCCGAGGGTGACGGCCTCATGATCGGCCTCTTCGAGCCGGTCTGCGCTCCCTGGCACGTGGATGCGATCCCGGAGGACGCGTCGTTCCTCACTCTCCCGCCGGACTGGGAGCGGATGGGCCCCTACCTCGAAAAGGCCATGGCGCGCGTCCCGGCTTCGATGGAGGTCGGCATCCGCACGTTCTTCTGCGGCCCGGAGTCCTTCACCCCCGACCTCTCCCCCGTCGTCGGCGAGTCACCCGAGGTCAGGGGCTACTTCGTCGCTGCGGGACTCAACTCCATCGGCATCCTCACGGGTGGCGGCATCGGCCGCGCGATCGCGACGTGGATCGTCGACGGCCTGCCCGACATCGACGTGACGGGCATGAACATCGACCGCTTGCACCCCTACCAATTGGCTCCGGAGTACCGCGCAACACGCACGGTCGAGTCACTCGGCATGGTCTACCAGACGCACTTCCCTGGGAAGTCGATGCAGACAGCACGCGGCATCAAGCGCTCACCCGTGCACGATCGGCTTGCCGCGCAGGGTGCCTACTTCCGCGATGTCTCCGGCTGGGAAGGCGCCGACTGGTACGCCGGACCCGGTCAGGCCGCCAAGGTCGACGAGTTGACCTGGGGTCGGCAGAACTGGTTCGACACGTGGGCGCGCGAGCATCAGGCCATCCGCGAGGGCGTGGGCCTGATGGACATGTCGTTCATGGCGAAGTTTCGCGTCCAGGGCCCCGATACCGGCGCTGTCCTGGACCGCATGAGCACCAATCGCGTGGATGGCGAGGCGGGAGTCATCACCTACACCCAGTGGCTCAACGACGGCGGCACCCTCGAGGCCGACCTCACCGTAACGAAGCTGGGCGAGGGCGACTTCCTCGTCATCGCCTCGGACACCGCACACCGACATGTCGAGACGATGCTCAAGCGCGCACTCGAGGCGCACCGAGGGTGGGTCACCGATGTCACGTCGGGGCTGGCGCAGATCAATATCCAGGGCCCCCGGTCGCGCGAGCTCCTGCAGTCACTCACCCAGGCCGACCTCGGCAATGACGCATTTCCGTTCCGGGCAGCACGCGAGATCGACCTGGGCTTTGCACGCGTCCTGTGTGCGCGCATCACCTACCTCGGCGAGCTCGGCTACGAGCTCTTCGTGCCCGCCGAGCAGGCGGCCTACGTCTACGACCTCATCACCGAGGCCGGCGCGGCGTACGACCTGGTGCACGTCGGCCTGAAGGCGCTGTCCAGCCTGCGCATGGAGAAGGCCTACCGCGACTTCGGCCACGACATCGACAACACCGACTCTCCGCTCGAGGTAGGCCTTGGCTTCACGATCGACTGGGACAAGGACTTCGTCGGTCGGCAGGCGGTGACCGCGGTCAAGGAGTCGGGGCCGCTCATGCGTCGCCTCGCCCAGGTGCGCATCCTCGATCCCGCGCCGCTCATGTTCCACGGCGAGGTCGTCTACCGCGACGACGTACCGGTGGGATACGTGCGGGCCGCGAGCTACGGGCACACCCTCGGCGGTGCGGTGGGGCTGGCCATGATCGAGACCGGTGAGCCCGTGACTGCCGATGTCATCAACTCCGGCACGTGGGAGATCGACGTGGCGGGTGTGCGCTACCCCGCCGTGGCTTCGCTACGTCCGATGTACGACCCGGACAACTCGCGCATCAAGGCGTAGCAATCAGATCGAGCCGAGCCAGTAGTCCTGCCAGCGCACGAAGATCAGTCCCAGGACGATGACGTACCAGGCGGCCAGGATGAGGCCCCGCAGGCCCACGAGCGCCGACACCGCACTGCTCCATGACGCCGGTGTCGGCAGGCGACCCGAGAGGAGATTGGCCGAGGTCACCCAGACGAAGATCGGGGCGGTGACGGTCCACACGACCATGCACCAGGGGCACAGGGAGCCGATCGAGTAGAGGCTCTGCCACACCAGCCACTGCACGAAGCCGAAGCCCAGGAGTGCGCCCGCATTGAGGCCGAGCCACACCCAGCGCGGCATGGCCACGCGGCCTGCGAGCAGCACACCGAGCGTGATGACGACGGCGAAGCCGGTCAGTCCGAGCACAGGGTTGGGGAAGCCGAAGACCTCCGCCTGGGGCGTGATGATCACCGACCCGCAGGACAGGACTGGATTGAGATCGCAGGCAGGGACGTACGTCGGGTCTGCGAGGACCCGCACCTTCTCTAAGGTGAGTTCGAACGCCGCGATCAGACCGAGGATGCCGCCGACGACGAGGATCCACGCCGTCGTGCGATCGAGGCGCCGCACCTTGTCCGCTCGCCACTCATCGAGCGGGTCGGCGTCCAGGCTCGGCTCGGAGGTCGCGCTCGTCATGGGCTAACGGTACGACGAGCCGTGCGGCAAGGCGCGCCGGCGCATCACACTGCGGTCGGGATGGTGTCACCCGGGATGGCGTAGACCACGCTGGTGGCCTTGGCCTTGGTCCCCGCCTCGAGCGCCAGGGCATTGCCCTTGCCGGCCTTGACGGTGACCGTCACGTCGACCTTCGTGCCGCAGCCTGGGGCTTCCGAGAGGTCGAAGTCCGGGATGTAGACGCTCCTGACGGCATGGTGCTGCTGCCACGTGATCCTTTGCGTCCCGGCTCCCTGGCCAGGGGACGCCGTGGCGGTGGCGCACTTAGCGCCGGGAGTGGTGGTCTCCTGCACCACGGTGAGCGTGATGGTCGCTGACGCCGAGCCTCGGACCTTCGGCTTGGTCGCCTTTGCACAGGCATCGGGATACGCCTTCTCGATGCAGTTGGTGATCGAGAAGATCCCGCCCATGCGGACGGGATCGCTCGCCCCGTTGAGATCGATGGTGCCCTTCATGGTGAATGACGTGCCGGACTTGACGAGTTGGTCGCCGTCCGTCGGCACGCGCAGGCTGCTCGCCCACGGCGGAAGCGCAGCACTGACGTAGAGGACCGAGTACGACTTGGGGTCCATGGACTTCGTGACGATCCGCACCGTGCCCTTTCCCGTGGGTGAGGTGCAGCTCCCCGGGTCGCACATCATCACGGTTGCCTCGCAGGTATGCACACCCGCCACGTCGGTGACGAAGGTGAAACCCACGGGGATCATGAACGACGAAGCCGCGGGCCAGACATTGCGTCCGGCCTCCGCCGACGTCACCCGCCCCGAGGGGCTCGTGCAGGAGAGGGTGACTCCGAGGAAGAGTTCGTTGGGTGAGGTCCCCTTTGCGTCCAGCACGACCAGTTCCGCGCCGACGAATCGCTTCTCCCCCGCCTCGGCATTGAACGACGCGACGAAGAACTTGGTGTGCCGCTTCTTGGCGTTTAGCGTCGTCGTCGTCGGTGTGACGTCGATGATCTCAGCGCTGGAGGTGGCGGGGGCGGCTCCCGGCGCAGCGAGCGCGGGGCCCGCCGTCGGCAGGACGGCAACCACGAGGATGGCGGGCAGGACAAAGGACGCGAGCTTCGAGCGCATGGGACCACGGTAGGCCCTGAGGTCATCCGAGTCGCGGCGATACCCTGTCGAGGTGAGTCAGCCGGCGGCCGAGGATGCAGCGAAGCCGGTCGATGATCGGCATCCGCTGCGCGTGCTGCTTGGCGGCCCCTGGGGGGCCGTGGAGTCGATGGCCCCCACGGTCCTCTTCGTCCTCGCCTACTTCGTCTCGGGCAGCAGCCTGGCGGTCGCGGTCGGGGTTGCCCTCGGCGTCGCGCTCGTCCTCGCGGGCGTCAAGCTCGCCCGCCGGGAGAAGCCCGTCCGGGTGCTCTCCGGGCTGCTCGGGGTGGCCGTGGCGGCGCTCTTCGCGGCGTACCAGGACGACCCGCTCGGCTTCTTCGAGATCCGCGTCCTGGCCAACATCCTCAGTGCCCTGGCCTTCGCCGGCTCCATCCTCATCAAGCGCCCGCT
>JBIIDD010000130.1:0-4442 GCA_044238565.1 Candidatus Nanopelagicales bacterium | reverse complement strand
TAGCCGGGAAGCCACACCTCCCCAAGGGTGATGCGAAGAGACTCCCCGAATTGCTCCAGTGTCGGTCTCGAACGAAGCACGGCCTCCGGTTGCAGGCTGAGGTAGAGGAGCCCATAGGCCACCGCCACACCCAGGGTGACTCCGGGCAGCCACCACCGGCGCCCGAGCCCACGGAGACCCAGGCGTCCGCCCCCGGGCCAGTAGCGCCAGTAGAGCCACAGGACGACCGGCAGGTAGAGCAGGGACTTCTGCCAGAAAGCCAAACCCACGGCGAATGTCAGTGTCGCGGCGATGAGCCATCGCCAGCGAGGTTCACGCGCATGACGTGCGGCGAAGTAGAGCGTCCACATGAAAGTGGCGGCCCACGGCAGGATTTGAAGTGCCGAGGCGTACCAGACAGTCACGGTGGTCAGAAGCGGCGCGAACGCGATCACCAGGACGCTGGCGATCCCCCAGGCACTATCGCCAAAGAGATAACGCTGGAGCATCACTGCCGCGAGCAGAGTCGCCGCCCACATCGCCGAGACAACGAGGACAGCCAGGCCCCACGACATGGGGGCAATGACTTGGCTCAGCCAGACAATGATGAACTGAGCGGGCATAAGATGGTTGTTGTAGATCTGCCCGACGTAGTCGCCAAAGGGTATGGACGACTCAGCCAGGTAGAAGAAGTCGTCCATGTGGAAGAAGCCACGCCATGCGGCCCACACATGAACAGCAAGGCCCGCGGCCGCGATACCCCACATGAGGTTTCGCGGCGCGCGGGCCTTCGCGCCTGTCGAAGTAGTCGTCAACGCGACCCGGTGGGTTAGGAGTCGCCGGCGAGCTTGTCGCGCAGCGCCTGCAGGGACTCATCCGATGCCAGTGCGCCGGAGCCGGCAGCATCAGCCGACGCAGAGGAGTACTCGGTGGCCGAGCCCTCGGCGACAGCCTGCTCGGCGTCAGCGGTGCGCATCTCAGTGGCCTGCTTGCGGTGCGCCTCCCAGCGCGCGTGCGCCTCGGCGTACTCCCGCTCCCACTCTGCGCGCTGGCCCTCGTAGCCTGCCTTCCACTCCCCGGTCTCCGGGTCGAAGCCGTCGGGACCGACGTAGTTGCCGGCCTCGTCGAAGGCGGGGGCCATGCCGTAGAGATACGGATCGAACTCGTCGGCGACCTCGCCGTCGCCGGACTCATTGGCCTGCTTGAGGCTCAGCGAGATGCGGCGACGCTCCAGGTCGATGTCGATGACCTTGACGAAGATCTCGTCACCCACCTGCACGATCTGCTCGGGGATCTCCACATGGCGCTCGGCGAGTTCGGAGATGTGCACCAGGCCCTCGATGCCCTCCTCGACACGCACGAAGGCGCCGAAGGGGACGAGCTTGGTGACGCGGCCCGGCGTGACCTGGCCGATCTGGTGCGTGCGGGCGAAGTGCTGCCAGGGATCCTCCTGGGTCGCCTTGAGAGACAGGCTGACCCGCTCGCGGTCCATGTCGACGTCGAGCACCTCGACCGTGACTTCCTGGCCTACCTCCACAACCTCGGAGGGGTGGTCGATGTGCTTCCAGGACAGCTCGGACACGTGCACGAGCCCGTCGACTCCGCCAAGGTCCACGAAGGCGCCGAAGTTGACGATCGACGAGATGACGCCCGAGCGGATCTGGCCCTTCTGCAGGTTGTTGAGGAAGGTCTGACGGACCTCGCTCTGGGTCTGCTCAAGCCAAGCGCGACGAGAGAGCACGACGTTATTGCGATTCTTGTCGAGCTCGATGATCTTGGCCTCGAGGGTCTTGCCGACGTAGGGCTGGAGATCCCGGACACGACGCATCTCGACGAGCGACGCGGGGAGGAATCCGCGCAGGCCGATGTCGAGGATGAGACCGCCCTTGACGACCTCGATGACGGAGCCCTCGACGACGCCGTCCTCCTCCTTGATGCGCTCGATCGTGCCCCAGGCGCGCTCGTACTGCGCGCGCTTCTTGGAGAGGATGAGACGACCGTCCTTGTCCTCCTTCTGGAGGACAAGAGCCTCGACCGCGTCGCCGACGGACACCACCTCATGGGGGTCCACGTCGTGCTTGATGGACAGCTCGCGGGAGGGGATCACACCCTCGGTCTTGTAGCCGATGTCGAGCAGGACCTCGTCGCGATCGACCTTGACGATGGTGCCTTCGACGATGTCGCCGTCGTTGAAGTACTTGATGGTGGAATCGATAGCGGCGAGGAACTCATCGGCGTCGCCGATGTCGTTGATGGCTACCTGGGGTGCGATGGTCTGGGAGGTCACGCGGACTCCGATACGGATAGATGTCGGCCTATGCACGGTCGAGTCCGTGATCGACGAGGAGCGCGGGCGAGCCGCGGGCCGCGAGGAACGTCACGAGGCCACTCGGTCTGGGACACGTGCGGGCTCGGCGTGCCCAGGGAGGATAGCGCAGGGCCCTGAGGGAGCCCCTCACCGGCCTAGGCGGCCGCGGAGCCCCCGGCATGCGCCCCGGAGCGCTTCTTGCCACCTCCGGCCACGAGCACGATTCCGATGATGAGGAGGATCGCGCCCAGGATGAAGGCGATGAGAGGCACCGTGTTGTTGAGGAGGGCAAGGAGCGCCGACTGGGACTTGGCGTACTCGATGCCCTGCGTCGCCTCTTCGGGCGTCGTCCCGATCACGGCGTCGATGATCGTGACCTTGTCCTGATTGTCCGGACCGCGCAGCGTCTGCAACTGGTCGCTCTCACCCTTGACGATCGCACCCGTGCTGGGCTCGACCCAGAGCGTGAGGATGTTGCTGTAGTAGCGCGGGGCAACGAAGTTGGGCAGTGGTGATCCCACGAGATCACCGGGGACCTCGATCGTGCCGGTCTGGGTCGGCTCGACGGTCACGATGAACTTGTAGACCGGCAGTCCCTCGAGCGTCTCCTCCCCCTGGAAGACCGCATCCACGCCACGGTTGAGAGAGGTATCGAAGTAGGGGTAGTTCTGCTGCTGCGTGAACATGGGGAATTTCAGGGGCACAATGCCGCTCAACTCGACATTTTCACCATTGACGTTGGCACCGCAGCAGTTGGTCATCTCCGAGGTGACGCGGTTGAAGGCGAACCGGGCCGTGTCTGCGAGCACCACGACGCCCGCGTTGTCCTCCACGCGCTGGAAGGTGTCGTAGACCGCGAGGTCGCCCGCCTTCGCCTCATCCGTCTGGCTCGCGGGGACATCGCCGCGGGTGAAGCGCGTGACGGTGAGGGGCACGTCGGTGCGCTCGGTCAGGGTCGCCGGATCGAAGAGCTTGGCTGCAACGCCCGTCTGATCGGTCTGCGTCACACCACCGGAGTCTTCGCCGGGTGACAGGGGAGCCTTCGCCACGGCGGGCACGACGCTGAAGCGCAGCAGCGCCCCAAGCACCACGAGGAACACCCCGAGACCCACCAGGACGATGCCGATGCCTCGCCTCATGCCACCCTCCGGTCACCAAGTCGCCACCCACAGGACAGCGCGTTGAAGAAACCGTAGCGGATACTGGAGCCCTCGGCGTGCAGATTGGGCCGTCGGGCCGTCGGGCCGGTGGGGCCCGGGAGGGAGAGGCACCGTGCGGCCCTTTCCCCTGCTCGACGGCTACCGGGCCCTGGCCGCCTTCATGGTGCTCACGACCCACGTGGCCTTCAACACCGGCGAGATCAGGACCCCCGTCCTCGGGCCCCTGCTGGGTCGCATGGACTTCGGGGTCACCCTCTTCTTCCTGCTCTCGGGCTTCCTGCTCTACCGGCCCTGGGCCCGAGCGGCCATGGTCGGGGAACGGGGCCCGGCGGTCGGCGGCTACTCGCTCCGGCGTGCCGCCCGCATCCTCCCGGCGTACTGGGCGATGGTCATCTTCACCCTGCTCCTGCTCCCGGAGATCCAGCCCGTGCGCTGGCAGGCATGGCCGGTGCACCTGGGACTCCTGCACATCTACGTCCCCGGATTCACACTCGAGGGGCTCACCCAGACCTGGAGCCTCGCCACGGAACTCGCCTTCTACATCCTTCTGCCGGTCATCGCCTGGATCGCCGGACGGCGCGGACGCGGCAATCCCGATGCGAGTGCCCGCTTCCAGTTGGCCATCCTCGCCATCGCCGTGATCCTCGCCTTGACCTACACGATCCTGCGGGTGTCAGGAGCCCTCGGCACCACCACGATCACCGGCTACTGGCTGCCCGGATTCCTCGACTGGTTTGCCCTGGGCATGGCGGCAGCGGTGATCCAGGTACGACTCGGCATGCCGGGGGCGCCCGCCTGGATGGTCGCGGTGCGCCACGTGGCTCAGGCGACCGGCTGGTGCCTTCTCATTGCGGCCGGCCTCGCCGTTATCGCCGCGACACCCCTCGCGGGGCCTCTCACCTTCGATCCCGCCGAGCCCAACAGCCTCGTCTTCAAGCACCTGCTCTACGGCGCGATTGCGGCGTTCCTGCTGCTGCCGGGATTCCTCGGAGTCG
>JBIIDD010000129.1:0-4452 GCA_044238565.1 Candidatus Nanopelagicales bacterium | reverse complement strand
GGATATCCATGCGCACCATCGCCCTGGCATCCGCCGCTGTCCTCGCCACCGCGGGATTCATCGCCGCACCGCTCGCTCAGGCGGCGACCGTGACGCCCCGGATGTCGTCGTCCGACCTGCAGAAGTGCGGCTTCAGCGTCAAGCCCAATCTCGACTTCTGGTACGGCGGAACCGCGTCGATGGCACCGACCGGCAAGGTCCCGGCGGGCAAGAACATCGTCATCCAGGGCAACGCCGCCGATGGCGTGGCCAACGGCACGCGGCTGGAGCTGGTGCGATTCAATCCCGCGGGCAAGGGCTGCCACGGCTCATTCCAGCGCATTGGCAACGGCATCTTCACCACGGTGAAGAGCGGTGAGTATTACCTCAACTTCCAGCTCGATCGCCAGGGCACCTTCGGCTATGCCATCCAGGGCGTGAGCGGTGGCGCAACGTATGAGATCGAGTTCAGGATCACCACGAGCTGATCAGCGGCGGTCACCGAGCGCAGGGAAGGCCTCGCGCCACTCCTGTGAGAGACCAGGCTCGACGTCGGCGAAGAGGACTTCCTCCTGATCGCCCGCCTCGGCGATGACATTGCCCTGGGGGTCGACGACGATCGAGTGTCCCCCCAGGGTGATGTCGGCGTGGCTGCCCACTCCGTTGCAGGCAACCACCCACGCCAAGTTCTCGATCGCGCGTGCCCGCGCGAGCACTCGCCAGTGCTCGATGCGCGGCGTAGGCCAGCCTGAGGCGAGCAGGAAGCTCGTCGCACCGGCGTCCACGAGACCTCGAAACATCTCAGGGAAGCGCAGGTCGTAGCACGTGGCGAGCCCCGTGTGGCCGAGAGGCGTCTCCGCTACGACGAGGGCGTCGCCGGCCGTCATGAGCGTGCGCTCACCCGTCTCGAAGCCGAAGAGATATCGCTTGCGGTAGGTCGCGACGATCCCGCCGTCCGGCCCGATGAGCACCGCTGTGTTGAACGTACGTCCGTCGGGCAGGCGCTCGGCGTAGGACCCGGCGTGCACCCATGTGCCGGCTGTGGCCGCCATCGCCCGGATGCGCTGCAGCACGGGTGCGTCGAGGGGGGCAGCGACCTCGCGGGCGAGCGGCAGATCGAAGGCGCCGGGAATCCACAACTCGGGCAGGACGGCGACATCCGCCTGGGGCAGGACCTCCTCGAGCATGGGGAGCACGCGCTCGATGCGATCGTGCGCGGACTCGCGGGCATCGGAGGAGATCTGCAGCAGGGCGACTCGGGTCACCCGCAAAGGCTACGCGGTGGGCATCCCCGCGGCCGCGAGGTCGGTGAATCCACCGTCGAGGTCATACACGTTCACGAAGCCCATGGCACCCATCTCCGCCGTGGCGACAGCTGAACGGTTGCCACTGCGGCAGTAGATGGCATACGTCGCCGAGGTATCCAGCGCGCCCACCTGAGCAGCGAAGTCGGGGGACTCCACAGGGATGTTGAGCGCGCCCTGCACGTGACCGGAGTTGAACTCCTCCGGTGTGCGCACGTCGATGATCACCGTGCCGGGACTCTGGGCCGCCTGCATCCACTCGGGGACGCCGACCCGGACCGGTGTTGCCGGCTGCGAGGCGGTAGTAGTGGGTGCCGGTGGGGCAGCGGTGCTGCTGCCGCATGCCGTGAGCGAGGGCGCGAGAAGCAGCGCGCCGGCGAGGGCGAGGGGGGCGAAGCGTGGAATTCGCATACCCCCTAGGGTATCAGGATCGCTCGTGAGAGCGCTCATCCAGGGCGGCTAGACGGGCGTTGTACGCCGTGAGTTCCGCATCACCGTCCCGATCGGCCTGCCGGTCCTTGCGGCGAGCCTCTCGCTCGTCGGAACGCGACCACTGCATCGCCACCATGATGATCATGAAGATCATGGGGATCTCGCTCAAGCCCCAGGCGATCTGGCCGCCGAACTTGGTATCGGCGAGCGGATCCGTCACCCACTCGGGCCGGACGATGCCGTACCAGTCCTGCGCGAGCGGCTCGGAGCCCATCATGATGACGACGGCAAAGAATCCGTGGACTCCCACCATGAGCAAGATGAGAGCAAAGCGAGCCAGATAGGGCAGCGGCTTGGGCACGGGGTCGACGCCCATGACGATCCAGGCGAAGAGGTAACCGGAAGCGATGAAGTGGATCTGCATCCCGAGATGGCCGACATGGCTGCCCATAAGCCACGCCATGAAGGGCGTGAAGTAGAGCGCGAAGAGACTGAAGCTGAAGATCGCCAGGACGAAGATGGGATTCGTCACGATCTTGGCGGCAGGTGAGTGAAGGCCCCAGACGATCCACTCACGCAGGCCCCAGCGCCCGGTCGTGCTGGGCTTCAGGGCGCGCAGCGCCAGGGTGAAGGGACCACCGAGGACGAGGAACATCGGCGCGAGCATGGACATGGTCATGTGCTGCACCATGTGCAGTCCGAGCGACACCTGCGCGTAGAGCGAGATGCCTGCGTTCGTCGTCCAGATGATGAGTGAGATGCCGAGCAACCAGAAGATCGTGCGATTGATGGGCCACTTGTCCCCGCGGCGGTGCAGGGTGATCACACCGGCGATGTAGAGGGCAGCAGCCGCGAGGCAGGCGACGAAGAAGAGCGGCTCGAGATCAAAGCCGAAGATCACCGACATCGCGGTGGGTGCCTCGGGATACAGGGATCCCAGGAGTGACTCGCCGTAGGTGGGCAGGAGCGACTCGACACGTGGGTAGGGGCTGACCGCAAGCGCGACGCCCAGGCCGAAGGCGACGACGATGAGTGCGGTCTCGAGTGCGATCACCCGGAGGAAGGTGGCCCGCTGCTGCTCGCCGTCGAGACCGGGCAGCAGGCGACGCCGGATCGCCGCCGCGATGAGCACGAGCACGACGAGGACGACGATCTTGGCCGTGGTGACGAGGCCGTAGTCGGTGGTGATGAGTTGATCGACGGTATCGAGGCGCGTGTAGGCATTGGCCGCGCCCGTGGCGGCCAGCACGATCACGCTCACCAGTGCCGCGAGTCCAAAACGCTGTGCGGCCGTGCGCAGGGCTCCTGGCGTGGCGTATCCCTCGTCGCGCCGCAGACCGTGGAAGACGAGCACGATGAGCCCGCCGATCCAGACCGTCGCGGCGGCGGCATGAGCGATCGCGGACGTGAGTGCCAGCGCGTGATCCCCAAGTCCCGCGCCGTGCCCCGCGAGGGCCGGAAGCGATACAGCAGCGATCGCCAGGACCGCCCACACCGCCGAGACCCCGAGGGTCGAGGTGAAGAGTGCGCCAACGGACACGATCGCCGCCAGCATCGCCATGACCGCTAGGGCGCGCGTCTGCGGCACGTCCCATGCATAGGTCGCGGCCACATCGGGACTCATCGCGCGGTCAAGACCCACGCCGAGGATCTCGGCGAGCAGGAAGAACATCTGCAGCAGAGCAAGCACGGCCCAGATGCCTGACGTGATCACCGTGCGCGTGAGATCCCGCCGCCCCGTGGGCGAGACGACACCCCCCTTGCCCTGCGGATCGAGGAAGGCCGCTCCGATGAGCCAGCCGACCGTGAGAGCGCCCGCGAGGAGTGTGAGCATGCGCAGGATCGGCAGACCCCAGCCCACGACCGGCCCAGGATCGGGCAGGCCCGGAATCGATGGCTCGTAGGAGCCCCCGGCCACGACGAGGCCGACCGCCATGGCGATGAGCCCCAGCACTGCCGCACCGATGCCCAGAAGGGGCAGGCTCGGGGCGCGGGTCACCCCTGAGGTGCGCGTCGTCGTGGTCATCGACTCCACCCTCGCACTACGTGCGCCGGCGCGCGACCAGTGCGATGACCACCGCAGCGATGACGATCGCACCCACCGCGAGTCCCGCGATGAGCAGGCCTGACGTGCCGCCGCTTGAGTCGGCGGCGGGGCTCACGCTCGGAGAAGGCGCTGCGGTTGTCGGAGCCGGTGCCGCACTCGTGGGTGCGGATGACGTGGGTGCTGCCGATGTGGGCGCTGGTCCTGAGCTTGTCGGAGCGGTGCCCGCATAGCTGAAGGTGATCCCGCCCTCGATGGGGTGCCCGTCCTGCGACACGACCCGATAGCTCACGGTCCACTCGCCCCCTTCGGCCGGGGCCGGCCAGTCGGCGGTGACGGTGGGACCTTGCACCGAGCTGAGGGGTAGGTCACCCGTGACCCCAGCCGGGCTCGTCGCGATGAGGCGCACGAAGTCGGGCAGGAGATCCTCGTTGAAGGTGAAGCTCACGCTCGCAGGTGGCGCATCGAGGGTGGCGCCGTCGGCGGGGTCGCTGGACACGAGCTCTGAGTGGGCCTGGGCTGCGGGTGCGAGCACAGCTCCCATGCCGAGCATGGCGAGGGCAAGGAATCCGGCGGTGAGGGTGCGCTTCACGCTTCGAGGGTACGCCGACCCCGCGGCGGTCGCTGCTCCCACCACCACCCGATCGGCTCGGCGAAGCGAGCGAGCAGCGGACCGGCGCTCGCGGTGATGAG
>JBIIDD010000002.1:0-15559 GCA_044238565.1 Candidatus Nanopelagicales bacterium | reverse complement strand
CAGCGCCTGGTAGAAGGGATTGTCGAGGATCGCCTGGGCGCGATCAGGATCCGAATGGGACTCGACGACCTCGTCGAAGGTCCGCTTCATGTCGAGCATCATCGCGCTCAGTGAGCCTTCACCCTCAACCCCGACGACGGGGCGCGGAGTGTTGTCGAGTTCGGTGAGGCCCATGGCCTGCGCGAGTCGGCGTGCCGGATCGATGGTGAGCACGCAGACGCGACGACCCATCCCCGCAGCCCGCAGGCCGAGTGCTGCAGCGGTCGTGGTCTTGCCCACCCCACCGGAGCCGCAGCACACGATGATGCGCGTGGCCGGGTCTTGGAGGAGCGCATCGACATCGAGCGCGGGGACGTGAGGCATCAGGCCATCCCCTGCTCGTGAAGCATGTCGGCCAGTTCGTAGAGGGCAGCGAGGTCGATGCCACCAGCGAGAAACGGGAGCTCGTAGACCGGGCGCCCCAGGGCCGCGATGCGCTCGCGCTCGGTCTCCTCGAGAGCCACGCGCGCCGCGTGGTCGGCTCCCTCCGCACGCAGTGCCGCCACCACGCCGGGTGAGGCCTCGATTCCCGCCGTGCGCAGGGATGCCTCGAGTGCGGCTGCATCGATCGACGTGAGATCGGCCATGGAGGGCAGCAGGGGTGGGCGCGTCATGTTGACGACGATGCCGCCCACGGGGAGCGCGGCATCCTGGAGCTCTGCGACGCCATCCGCGGTCTCCTGGACCGGCATCTCCTCAAGCAGTGTCGTGAGATGCACCGCGGTCTTGTCCGAGCGCAGCACAGCCATGACACCGTCAGCCTGATTGCGGATGGGGCCGACCTTGGCCACACCCGCGATCTCGGTGTTGACGTTGAGGAAGCGCGTGATGCGACCTGTCGGCGGGGCGTCGAGCACGATGGCGTCGTATGCGCGCGCGTGCTTCTTGTCGCGCCGGCGCACCAACTCCACGGCCTTGCCCGTGAGAAGCACATCGCGCAGGCCTGGTGCGATGGTGGTGACGAACTCCACGGCGCCCATCCTGCGGAGGACGCCACCGGCGCGGCGGAGGTTGTAGAAGAGCTCGAGGTACTCGAGCAGGGCTTCCTCGGGGTCCACGGCAAGGCCCCAGACCTCTCCTCCGCCTGGGGCCGACGCGAGTTTGCGCTCCTCGTAGGGAAGCGGTGGGGTATCGAAGAGCTGGGCGAGGCCCTGGCGGCCCTCCACCTCCATGAGCATGACGTGACGGCCATCGCGCGCGAGCGCGAGCGCCAGCGCCGCCGCCACCGTGGTCTTGCCCGTGCCGCCTTTGCCGGAGACCACGTGCAGGAGCACGTCGGGCCAGTCGGTCGAGGGCACTGCCCGAGCCTAGTCCGCCGGACTGCAAGACCCCGGTTGTCCTCATGGAGCGCCGTACTAGGGTCGGCACATGACCCGCTGGGAATATGCGACCGTCCCCCTGCTCATCCACGCGACGAAGCAGATCCTCGACACGTGGGGGGAGGATGGCTGGGAGCTCGTGCAGGTCGTCCCGGGCCCCAACTCCGAGAACGTCGTCGCCTATCTCAAGCGCCCCAAGGAGCAGTGATGTCCCACACCGCGCGCCTCGCCGAACTCGGCATCGTCATCCCCGAGGTGGTGCCGCCGGTCGCGGCGTATGTGCCCGCCGTCGTGACTGGCCGCTACGTCTACACGTCGGGCCAGCTGCCCATGCGCGATGGCGCGATGATCGCTGAGGGCCTGGTGGGCTCCGATGTCGATCCCGAGATCGCCAAGGACTGTGCGCGCCAGTGCGCCATCAACGCTCTCGCTGCCGCGCAGTCGGTCGTCGGATCCCTCGACCGTGTCACGCGTGTCGTCAAGGTCGTGGGCTTCGTCGCGAGCGCGCCGGGCTTCACCGGCCAGCCCGCAGTCATCAACGGGGCCAGCGAGTTGCTGCTCGATGTCTTCGGCGATGTCGGCAGGCACGCTCGCTCCGCTGTCGGCGTGGCCGGGCTGCCCATCAATGCCCCCGTCGAGGTGGAGATGGTGCTGGAGGTCGCCGACTGAGCGTCCCGCGCATGCCTCCAGAAGTCAGCGATCGTGCCCGCTCACTTCTCGCTGGAGAGTGGGAGCCGCCACCCGTGAGGGACGCGTCCACCGTCGTGCTCCTGCGGGACACAGACGGCCTCGAGACCTACCTCATGCGTCGTGCCACGACCATGGCCTTCGCCGCAGGAATGTACGTCTTCCCCGGTGGTCGCATTGACGACACCGACTGCGAGATCGATCTCGTGTGGTCCGGCGACGCCCTCGATTCCCACCGCATGACCGCGAGCCAGCACCAGGCTCGCGGGCTCGTCGTAGGAGCAGTGCGCGAGGTCTTCGAGGAGACCGGCGTACTCCTTGCCGTCGACGACTCGGGCTGCACTCCCGTTGAGGATGACGCCTGGGAGGACGATCGGGCGGCCGTGGCGGAGTCGAGCCCGGCGCTTGCGCAGGTCCTTGCTCGCCGAGGTCTGCGCATCGACCCAGGCCTGCTCCCGCTGTGGACGCACTGGGTCACCCCGGAGGTGGAGTCCAAGCGATACGACGTGCGCTTCTTCGTAGCCGCGGTGCCACCCGGTCAGCGCGCCCGCGATGTCAGTGGTGAGGCGGACCAGGTCGTCTGGACTTCGCCGGCCACCGCACTGGGCGACTACGCGCGCGGTCGCCTGCCCATGCTCCCCCCGACCGTCGCCACGCTCGCTGATCTCACGGCACTGCCCGACGTGGCGACCGTCCTCGCGAGCGCGGCCGGCCGCGAGGTCCGGCCCCTCATGCCGCGTCCCAGGCTGGAGGTCGACGGGGTGATCGCTTGGGATGTCATCGATGTGCGCGACGGCTCGGTAGTCGTGCGCCTGCCCGCTGAGCCGGCCGGATCCGAGGTGGCCGGCGCATGAGCGGCCTGCCCGTCATCGGATCAGATGCGCCCTGGTCCGGTGGCGCCTTCAGCGCGTCGGTGACCTGCCTCCTCGCGCCCAATCCGAGTCCCATGACGCTTGACGGCACCAACACGTGGCTCATCGGTCAGCCGGGTGGCGCGATGGTCGTCATCGATCCCGGCCCCGACGTCCAGCCGCACCTGAGTGCGATCGTCGATGCAGCCGAGGGGCGCGTGATGCAGATCCTGCTCACGCATGGGCATTCCGATCACTCGGAAGGTGCGCGCCGCCTCCACGACATGACCGGTGCGCCCGTGCGTGCGCTCGATCCCCAGCATGTCCTCGGTGGCGAGGGTCTCGTCGCAGGCGAGGTCATAGCCGCGGGGCGCGAGGAAATCCACGTCATCGCCACGCCGGGGCACACTTCCGACAGCCTGAGCTTTCACCTCCCGAGCGATGGGGTGCTGTTGACGGGCGACACGGTCCTGGGTCGCGGCACGACAGTCGTTGCGTGGCCGGACGGCCATCTCGGGGACTATCTCGACTCCCTACATGCCCTGCGTGCACGCGCTGAGATGGCCGAGGCACATGCGATCCTCCCCGGGCACGGGCCTGTCCTGCGCGATCCGGTCGCCATCATCGACGCCTACCTCGTGCATCGTCGCGCCCGTCTCGACCAGGTGCGTGCGGCGGTCGCTCACGGAGCGCGCACGCCTGAGGAGGTAGTCGATGTCGTCTACGACGACATTTCCGACGCCGTGCGAGCAGCAGCCCTGATGAGCACCCGCGCCCAACTCGCCTATCTCGGGGGACTTGGCTAGCGAACTCCGACTAACGCGCTCGGCGAGCGAGCCGCTCCATCCCGACTAACGCGCTCGGCGAGCGAGCCGCTCCATCCCGACTAACGCGCTCGGCGAGCGAGCCGCTCCATATCCATCAGCAGCACCTGCCGTTGGTCCACCTCAATCCACCCGCGCTGGGTGAAATCCGCCAAGGCCTTGTTGACCGTCTCGCGCGACGCACCCACCAACTGCGCGAGCTCCTCCTGCGTCAGGTCGTGATGCACGAGTACGCCGTCGGGGCCGGGCTGCCCGAACTTGTCGGCAAGCTCCAGGAGCTGCTTGGCGACGCGCCCGGGGACGTCGGAGAAGACCAGGTCGGCGAGCGCCTCGTTGGTACGACGCAGGCGCTGCGCCAACGCCTGCAGGAGTGCCTCCGCCACCTCGGGTCGACCGGTGAGCCACGGTCGCAGATCGGCATGTCCGAGTCCGACGACGACCGTGTCGGTCACGGCCGTTGCCGTGGCCGTGCGCGGGCCGGGATCGAAGAGCGAAAGCTCGCCGAAGACCTCGCCGGGACCCAGGACCGCGAGCAGTGATTCGCGACCGTCCGGGGAGGTCTGGCCGAGCTTCACCTTGCCGTCGAGGATCACGTACATCCGGTCTCCGGGCTCCCCCTCGGAGAAGATGACGCCGCCACGGGGCACGCGCTTCTCCGTCATCGAGGCGCGCAGAGCAGCGGCAGCCTCAGCGTCGAGTGCCGAGAAGAGCGGTGCCTGCATCAGTGCGTCGTCCACGGGACCTCCTTGTCACAGTCTGGCGCATAGGGGAGCCGCCTGCCCGTGCAGGTGGACGTGGCGGCTCGTGAGTTCACCCTGCCGACAGGGAAGCGACGTACCCTGGCCGGGTGCCTGATGCCGTCCGCTTGGCCCGCCGAATGGGCCGGATCCTGGCGGAGGCCTACCCCGATGCGGATACCGAGCTCGACTTCACCAACCCCCTCGAGCTCCTGGTCGCCACCGTCCTCTCGGCGCAGAGCACGGATGAGCGCGTCAACTCCGTGACCCCGTCCCTCTTCGCCCGCTACCCCGACGCAGCCGCCTATGCCGGTGCGGATCGTGCGGAACTCGAGTCCCTCATCCAGACCGTCGGCCTCTACCGCTCCAAGGCTGCGAGCATCCAGGGACTCGCTCAGGCGCTCTGCGAGCGGCACGGCGGCGAGGTGCCGACCACGCTCGAGGATCTCGTGGCACTGCCCGGCGTGGGTCGCAAGACGGCCAATGTCGTGCTCGGCAACGCCTTCGGCGTCCCGGGCATCGCGGTGGACACCCACGTGGGGCGACTCGCGCGGCGCTTCGGCTGGACCGACGAGACCGCGCCCGAGAAGGTCGAAGGCGATCTCATGCGCCTCTTCCCGAGGTCGGAGTGGACCGACCTATCGCACCGGATGATCCTTCATGGCCGACGGGTATGCCACGCCCGCAAGCCTGCATGCGAAGCGTGCCCGCTATCAGCCCTGTGTCCCTCGTCCACGGTTGCGTCGGGCCGGGATGCGAGCACGGCGCCTTCCCGCGAGAAGGCACGGTCATGATCGAGCGCGATCCTGCATTCGGCCATGCACTCCCCGGTGTTGAGCTACCCGATTGGCTGCGTCCGCTTTCCCATGCGGTGGCGGGAGTCGCCGGTGCCGACCTCACTCGCTTCCTGCCCCCAGCGGCGGGAGGGCGACCCTCGGCCGTGCTCATGCTCCTCGGAGAAGGTGAGGACGGTGCCGATCTGCTCCTCATCGAGCGCGCACATGACATGCGCTCGCACGCGGGACAGCCGGCCTTCCCGGGCGGTGCACTCGAGTCCGGTGATGCCGGGCCAGTCGAGGCGGCCCTGCGCGAAGCCCAGGAGGAGACGGACCTCGACCCGGCGGGAGTGGCACCCTTCGCGCTTCTGCCTGACCTGTGGGTGCCGGTGAGCGACTTCGTCGTCACACCGGTGCTCGCCTGGTGGCGTGAGCCATCACCCGTGCGGGCAGCCGATCCCACGGAGGTCGCGAGCGTCCATCGCGTGCCCATCGCCCAGCTCGCCGACCCTGCGCGCCGCATGCGGGTGCGTCACCCCTCGGGATACGTCGGCATGGGATTCGACGTGGCCGGCCTCCTCGTGTGGGGCTTCACCGCGGGCCTCATCAACGGGCTCCTCGACATCGCCGGCTGGAGTCGCCCCTGGGATCCCGATCGCATCGTCGACCTGCCCACTGGCGAGGACCTCGCGTGAACCTCATCGACGCCATCGTCCTCGCCGCGATCGTCGTCTTCGCCTGGACCGGATGGCGTCAGGGCTTTGTCGCCGGGCTGCTGTCCTTCGCTGGTTTCCTCGTGGGCGCACTCGCCGCTGCGCTGCTGCTTCCGCGTGTCTTCGAGAGTGTGCAACTGCCCGGGGTTGTCGGCCCGCTGCTGCTCGCAACGGCAATCCTTCTCGCCGCCCTTGTCGGTCAGACGCTCACCTCCTTCCTTGGCAGGCGCCTGCGCTCAGCCATGACATGGAAGGGAGTCCAGGTCGTCGATAGCGCCGCGGGCGCGGCCCTCAACGTCGTCGCTCTCGCCGTCGTCCTCTGGATCATCGCTACCGCGGTCGGCTTGGTGCCGACGCTGTCCGTCGCTCGTGAGATCCGCTCGTCGCTCGTGCTGCGCACCCTCGACTCCGCGGTGCCCGACCGAGCGCGCGATCTCTTCTCCGGGCTCCGCAATGCCGTCGACGCCTCCGGGCTCCCCCGTGCCTTCTCCGGCCTGGGGCAGTACGCCGGTCCGCAGGTGCCCGCGCCCAACGAGCGACTTCTCCGTGACCCCGCCGTGCGTGCCGCTTGGCCGTCGCTGGTGAAGGTGACCGCTGTCGCCTGCGATGCGGTCGTCACCGGATCCGGCTTCGCCTACGCCCCGGGTCGCATCCTCACCAATGCACATGTTGTCGCCGGATCCGACCAGCCCAGTGTGCGTATCCCGGGTGATCCCGCGAGCTATCAGGCCTCTGTCGTGGCCATCGACGCGCGCCTCGACCTCGCTGTGCTGCGCGTCGACGGGCTGCCCGCACCAGCGCTGATGTTTGCAACACGACCAGCGCAGACGGGCGATGGTGCCGTCGTCGCAGGCTTCCCCGGGGGTGGTGACCTAGCGGCCGGTGCCGCGCGTATCCGCGCACGCGTCGACGCGCGTGGCGAAGACATCTACGGTCGCTCCGGCGTGGTGCGCGATGTCTATTCCTTCCGCGGCACGGTCGTGCCCGGCAACTCCGGCGGCCCGCTTCTCGCGCCCAATGGGCGCGTCTACGGGGTGGTCTTCGCTGCTGGTCTCGGTGAGGAGGAGACCGGCTATGCCATCACTGCCCAGCAGGCCGCCCCCCTGGCCCAGTCGGGCGCGCTGGCGTTGGATCCGGTCGATACCGGGCGCTGCCGCTAGTCGCCGGTGATTGTCGCCTCCTGCCCACGCCACCGCCACACGCCGGTATTTGCCAGTTGCGCGGGGATTCGCCCGGTCGCAAACCCGCGCAACTGGCGAAAACCGATGCGGCGGGGAGGGGTGCTAGGGCCCGAGGAGTGAGGTGATGAGCGTACGGGTCGGTGCGTCGAGCGGGCCGGCGTACTCCGAGATGCTCGCCTGTCCGCGCGCGATGAGGCGCTCGGCGCCCACGGGATTGCCCCGAGCCGCATGCGTTGCGCCCGCGGCTGCCTGTGCGAGCCCTCGCCAGAGGGAACGTTCGTCGTCGGGGCAGCACCGCCAGCGCATCTCGAGTACTTCGTGCGCGTGGAAGGGCAGCCCGCGCGAGAGGTAGTCGCGTGCCTGCGTCACGGCATCCTGCGACGTGATGTGATCGCGCTGGTCTACGCCGGGGAAGCCATCGGCGTCCCACGCCAAGGGTCGACCGAGCCGGTCGCGGGGGCGCTCATCCACGTGGCAGGCCGGCGAGCCACTTCAGCACGAGGGCGTCGAAGAATTCGGGTGCCTCCTCGTGCGGGAAGTGCCCGACGGAGTCGACCACGCAGAATTCGTAGGGGGCCTTGACCCATTCACCGGAACCCTCGGCACTGCGCAGGAGCACCGACGGATCCTCGGCGCCGTGGATGTGGAGGACAGGCACGTCGATGGGTGTCTCCATGCGCTTCGCGTAGCGGACACCGTCGGTGCGCACGAGGGAGCGCAGGGCCCAGCGGTGATACTCCACCGCGCAGTGCGCTGTCGGCCACAGCGAAAAAGCGGATCGATAGGCGAGCGACGTATCGGCACTCGGCCAACCTGGGGTGGCGGACCAGGACTGGAGGATCTCGCCCACGCGCGAGCAGTCGTCCGCCATGAGCGAGCGCTCCGGGAGGAAGGGCCACTGGAAGCCGACGGCGTAGAGCGCCTGACGACGTTGGATCGCATCGCGCACGATGGCAGCCCGGAAGCGTCGCGGGTGGGGCATGGACACGGGGACGATGGCGTCCACGACCTCCGGATCGAGCACGGCCATGCTCCACGCGATCAGACCGCCCCAGCCGTGGCCGATGACCGTCGCTGAGGGCTCGCCAAGACTGCGGATGACGCCTGCGACATCACGCGACAGTGTGTTGGGGTCGTAGCCGTGGGGCGTGTGATCGGATCCTCCGTAGCCGCGCAGGTCCATGGCGACGACCCGGTATCCGGCCTCGGCGAAGGTCCTCAGCTGATGGCGCCAGGACCACCACAGGGTGGGGAACCCGTGAAGGAGTACGACGAGCGGACCTTCCCCTGCCTCGACGATGTGGAAGCGCGCGCCGTTGGCGGAGACTTCGCGGTGAGCCCAGGGTCCGGGCTCCCGGATGATGACGTCAGGGTCGAGGAGCACGCGGTGTCAGCGCTCGGGCAGGGCGCGCGTCTCCGTGGCCTGCTCCACGGCCGACTGCAGGGTGGACTTGGTCTGCTCGATCTGCGCGATCGTGCGATCAGGTCCCTTGATCTTGGCCGACTCCTTCTTGCCCAGGAGCCCGAGGATCGCGGCCACGATGAAGAGCAAGAGCGTGACGATCCCGAAGCCGGCCCACACGGGCAGGCCCAGCGCCACCAGGACATAGGCGAGTGTGACGAGCAGGAAGATGCCACCCAGCGCAGCCATCGACAGGGCACTGACCAGGAAGATGCCGGTCTTGCCGGCGGCCCGACCGGTCTGCTGGAGCTCGAGCTTGGCGAGTGCGATCTGCGCCTTGACGAGCCGCTGGAGGTCGGCGACGGCAGCGGCGACGAGTGCCTTGATCGAGGCCTCCCCCGGGGGAGTCATTTCGGGCATGGTCTTCTCCTTCGCTGTCCGTCGCAGGAAGGCTAGTGGGTGCCGGGGGGCGGCGCGCCGGCTTCCCCGTCAGCACCCCCTTGATAGACGTCAGGAATGCCGTCGCCATCCACGTCGGCCTCCTCGATCTCGGCCTCGCGACGGTAGTGCCGATTCCTGGAGAGAAGCATGACCGAGGCGATGAGGGCGGAGATGACCGAAGCAGAGAAGACGGCCACCTTGGCGCTGTCGAGCAGGCCGATGTTGTCCGAGTAGGCAAGCTCGGTGATGAGCAGGGCGACGGTGAAGCCGATCCCTGCGAGGAGTCCTACTGCGAGGACGTCCTGCCATCCGATGGCGGGATTCAGGCGCGCACGCGTGAAGCGAGCCACGAGCCAGGCCGTGCCGATGACGCCCAGCGGCTTGCCGATGATGAGGCCGACCATGATGCCGATGGCGATGGGATTGCTGAGCGGCTCGATGAGGCCGGTGCTGCGCAGATCCACACCTGCGGCGAAGAAGGCGAAGAGTGGCACGCAGAGTCCCGCGCTGAGCGGGAGCAGCATCCGCTGGAGCCGGTCCACGGGCGACTCTGTCTCGCCGGGATCGATGCTTGACCGCGTGAGCAGTGCCATGGCGACGCCGGCAACCGTGGCGTGCACGCCGCTCTCATGGGTTGCCCACCAGATGACGAGTGCAAGCGGCACGTAGATGAAGGGGCTGCGCACCCGACGTCTCTGGAGGAGCCAGTAGACGCCCAGCAGGGCAACCGCGAGGAGGAAGTAGGCGAGCGAGAAGCCCTTGGAGTAGAAGATCGCGATGATGGTGATGGCGCCCAGGTCGTCGACGACAGCAAGGGTGAGGAGGAATGCCCGAAGCGCGACCGGGAGCATGCGTCCGACCACCGCGAGTACGGCGAGCGCGAACGCGATGTCGGTGGCCATCGGCACGGCCCAGCCCCGCAGGCCGCCCGGCTCGCCCGAGGTCGCGACGATGGCGACGAAGATGACGGCTGGCACGACCATGCCACCGAGGGCTGCAGCCATGGGCACCGCAGCCTGGGCTGGCTTCGACAGCGTGCCGTGCGTCAGCTCGTGCTTGAGCTCCAGTCCGGCAACGAAGAAGAAGACCGCGAGCAGTCCGTCGGCAGCCCATGTGGCCAGGCTGAGATTGAGCCCCAGCGCCTCGGGACCCACGGTGATCGCGCCCAGCGCGAAGTAGGCGTCGCCCCAGGGCGAGTTGGCCCATGCGATCGCGATGACCGCCGCAATGAGCAGCAGGACTCCACCGATGGTCTCCCCGCGCAGGGCACGCAGCAGCCACACGCGTTCACTGAGCGAAGGGCGGTCGAACAGCTGGTACGTCATGCCCTCAGGAGGCGTGCTTCCAGCAGGAGTGGTCACGTGGGGCCTCCAGGGTCGGTCGATGAAACGCCGACCAGGCTTCCCGGCACACCACGGGTCAGGCTACCCGGCGCCACGTCTTCGCGCCCGGGCGGCTACTCCTCGCTGCCGCCTGACTGCAGCCCTGTCGAGATCAGGTGCATGACGTGCGGGTCGGCCAGGGTCGTGACGTCACCCAGGGACCTGTTCTCTGCCACATCGCGCAACAGGCGCCGCATGATCTTGCCGGAGCGCGTCTTGGGTAGCTCCGACACGATCATGATCTGGCGGGGCTTGGCGATGGGACCGATCTCGTGGGCGACGTGGTTGCGCAAGGTGGTGATCAACTCGGTGCCGTCACCCCCCTGCTCGACGCCGCCGCGAAGGATGACGAAGGCGACGATCCCCTGGCCTGTGACCTCGTCTGCCGCGCCGACGACCGCGGCCTCGGCGACGCTCGGATGCGACACCAGGGCCGACTCGACCTCCGTCGTGGAGATGCGGTGGCCGGAGATGTTCATGACGTCGTCGACGCGTCCCAGGAGCCAGATCGCGCCGTCGAAATCCGTCTTGGCTCCGTCGCCTGCGAAGTAGTACTGCGGCCAGCGCGACCAGTAGGTCTCGACGTACCTCTCGTTATCGCCCCAGAAGCCGCGCAGCATGGCTGGCCAAGGCTCGGTGATGACGAGGTAGCCGCCGTGACCGAGCGCCACGGGATCGCCGTGGTCGTCGACGATCGCGGCCTCGATGCCCGGGACCGCGCGCATCGCCGAACCGGGCTTGGTGGCAGTCACGCCGGGAAGCGGGCTGATCATGATCGCGCCCGTCTCTGTCTGCCACCACGTGTCGACGATGGGGCACTTGTCGTCGCCGATGACATCGCGGTACCACATCCACGCCTCGGGGTTGATCGGCTCACCGACCGTCCCGAGCAGCCGGAGTGACGACAGGTCGTGCTGCTGGGGGTATTCCGTGCCCCACTTCATGAAGGTGCGGATCGCCGTGGGGGCGGTGTAGAAGATCGTGACGCCGTACTTCTCGACGATCTCCCAGAAGCGTCCCTTGTGTGGGGTGTCGGGTGTGCCCTCGTAGATGACCTGAGTCACCCGGTTGGCGAGCGGGCCGTAGACGACGTAGCTGTGCCCGGTCACCCAGCCGATGTCGGCCGTGCACCAGTAGACATCGGTATCGGGCTTGAGATCGAAGACATTCCAGTGCGTGAAGGCTGTCTGCGTGAGGTAGCCGCCGCTCGTGTGCAGGATTCCCTTGGGCTTCCCGGTGGTCCCCGAGGTGTAGAGGATGAAGAGCGGGTGCTCGCTGTCGAATGCCTGTGGCTCGTGCACATCGGGTTGGCGATCGACGATGTCGTGCCACCAGACATCGCGTCCCTCCTGCATCGTCACCTCACCGCCGGTGCGACGTACGACGAGCACGCGCGAGACGCTCGGCGCCTGCTCGAGGGCCTCGTCGACGGCAGGCTTGAGCGGCATTGGCGCCCCCCGACGGTTCTGGCCGTCGGCAGTGATGACAAGCGTCGCCTGCGCGTCGTTGATGCGTGATCTCAGGGCCTCGGCGGAGAAGCCCGCGAAGACCACGGAGTGTGGCGCGCCAATGCGCGCGCACGCGAGCATCGCGACCACGGCCTCGGGGATCATCGGCATGTAGAGCGCCACGCGGTCACCGGCCTTCACGCCCAATTCGGTGAGCGCATGTGCGGCCTTGCTCACCTCGCGCTGAAGCTGGGCGTACGTGATGTCGCGCGTGTCACCCGGCTCGCCCTCGAAGCGCAGGGCGATCTGATCCCCGTGGCCTGATTCGACGTGACGGTCGACGCAGTTGTAGGCGACGTTGAGCTTGCCGCCGATGAACCAGCGGGCGAAGGGTGCGTTGCTCCAGTCGAGCACTTCGGTCCAGGGCTGCACCCAGTCCAGGCGTCGGGCCTGCTCCTCCCAGAAGCCGAGTCGATCCGCCGCTGCCACGTCGTACATCGAGGCCTGGGCGTTGGCCTGAGCTGCGAATTCCGGGCTCGGGGGGAAGGTCCGGTCCTCCTGCAGCAGGTTGGCCAGGGCGTCGTCGGACACGTCTCCTCCTCAGGGTGGACCGCTTAGCCACGCTCGCGGCGTGTGACATGGGCCACGGTAGTCGTCGCCGGGCAACGGCGTCGGAGCTTCCCGCGCGTCACGGGGAGCCACCGGTGGCCTCCATGCGTCAGGATGGGGAGGTCGGTTCCCCCGACCGATAGCCCTGGAGGTCCGCGTGCGTCCCCGCGTGCTCGTCCCGCTTCTCCTCGCCCTGGCGGCAGCCCTCGGCCTCGTCGTCGGTGCCGTGCTGCCGGGTTCGCCCTCGGCTCCCACCGCTGACTCCTCCACACCGGCCCCCGCTGATCCCACGGAGGGCGGGAATCCGGAGTCGCCAACGGCAGAGCCGCTTCCGACCGACTCCTCGGCCTCACCCGCCATAGGCGAAGTCATGGGCGAGGGTGGCGGCGTCTCGGCTGTCAACCTCCCGCAGCCGGACTTCCCCGTCGAGAAGCTCGCGCCCGGTGAGAAGCCGCCGCAGTTCGTCACCATCTCCTTCGACGGCTCCTGCAGCCTCGACATCATGCGCCACTACCTGGACACGGCCGCGCAGGTCGATGCCTTCTTCACCTTCTTCGTCTCCGGCCTGTGCCTGCTGCCCGAGGAGCAGAAGTTCCTCTACGACACACCCGGTCGCGAGGCCGGGTCGAGTGCGATCGGCTTCGCCGACGACGCACAGGAGGTCGTTGGTCGCATTGCCAACTACAAGGAGGCATACGAGAGGGGCCACGAGATCGGCACGCACTTCCTCGGCCACTGGTGCGAGCCCAATGACGGTGCGGTCAACTCGTGGGGCCCTGCCGAATGGCAGAGCGAGTTCGCCCAGGACATCGGCTTCATGGACAACTGGGCGGCCAATAACGGCATCACGGACCCGATCCCGCTCCCGTTCAACCACAGCGTGATGCAGGGAGCCCGTACGCCGTGTCTCGAGGGACAGCGCGACGTGATGTATCCGATCTTTGCCGAGAACGGCTTCACATACGACGCTTCGAATCCGGGCATGCTCCAGTGGCCGGTGAAGAACGAATACGGCCTCTGGGACTTCCCGCTGCAGACGATGAAGGTTGTCGGATACGACAGGTCCAATCTGTCGATGGACTACAACTTCCTGTGCGCTCAGAACGACTGCCAGCAGCAGGCTGACCAGGCGACCTGCGATCGCATCGAGCAGTCGACGTACGACTCGCTCATGGCAGTGACGGATGCGCTCTACAACGGCAACCGCGCCCCCTTCTTCTTCGGAAACCACTTCAATACCTGGGTGTGCGGCGCTTACCAGAACGCCATCACGCGCTATGTCCTCGACGCCTCGGCGAAGTACCCCGAGCTGAAGTTCGTCTCCAACGCTCAGCTCGTGAAGTGGCTCGAGGCTCAGGATCCCGCGGTGTTGAAGCAGTTGGTGGCCCAGGGGGTGCAGAGCTACTGAGCGATCCCCTCGCCACCCTCGCTGGATTGCCGGGCGTCGGCGAGGCTTGCGAAGCTGCCCGAGGCGAGATCGATCGGCTGCTGTGGGATCGCGGTGTGCGTGCACGTGCCGCGGAGATCGCGGCGGCTTCCGCACTCACCGGTGCTCGCGACTCGGCCGCTCTCGAGGGCGCCGACATCTCGCTTGATGCCATGCGAGGTGGCCTCGATGACTCCCCCCTCGGCCGTGCCGTCGCCGCCAGCGTTGCCGTGACCGCCGCGGTGCCCGGCCAGGTTGACGCTTGGCAGCGCGCGCCCCTTCAGGTGCTCGCCCACCTGCACGCGCTCGCTGCGCACGGCTTCGACGACGATGATGTGCTCGGCCGACCGCGTCAGCATGACGATGTGATCGATCCGCTCCATATGGGCGCTCCTCAGCCATGGAGCGATGTGCCGGATCGTCTCGTGGGTCTCGCTGACATCCTCACCCATCCGACGACAGCACCCGCGATCCTCGTCGCGGCCGTCGCACACGGCGAGCTCATGGCGCTTCAGCCCTTCCGCTGGGGCTCCGGGCTGATTGCGCGGGCCTCCGTGCGTCTGGTGCTCGCGGCTCGTGGCGTGGATCCGGATCTGCTCGGATGCCCTGAGGCGGGCATGCTCTCGCTCGGCCGCAGCTCCTACGTCGCGTCCGTGCGCGCCTACCGCTCCGGTGAGCCCGCGGGGGTGGGCGAGTGGATTCGATGGAATGCCTCAGCCATCGGGTTCGGCGCGTCGGGCGACGCCCCCCATCGCTGACATCAGGTCTCGGGCCGCGGAGCGACCTCGGCCAGGTCCACACCGTCGTTGCGCGGCTCCACCCCTGGTGTGGTCGCGCTGATGCGGGGGACACGAAGGTCGAGGACCCAGGGGTAGGCGCGACCTCCGGTGAGGGCGAATGCCCGGACGCGCACCGTGGGCGACTCCAGCCCTGCCGCCTCTGCGGGGGAGACGAGCCACTGCAGACGCGCTGCCGCTTCGCCCCGGGCCATCGTCGCCTCCACCTCACCCAGTCCCCTGAAGCCGGTGGAGTCGCGCGTCTGCAGCACGAGGCGGTCCGCGGTGGTGTCAATGCGTATCCGCATGACGAGAGTGCGATTGCGGAAGAAGACATCGACGCGCGCTGCGGCGGGCGAGAGGGCAGGTGCCGCGGCGGGGGCCTCGCAGAGCGAGTCCAGCGCGGTGGCGAGTGCGGTGGTGGCGGCCGACGTGAGAGGGACGTCTTCTCCTCCGGCGTCGATCAGCGGCGAAGCCGGATCAGTGCCGTCGAGCGCGCCGCAGTCCGCAGGGATCACGACGAGGTCCACGCTGACCTCCTCGCCCGCGGGAATCACTGCGGCGCCGCCGCTCGTGGCGTAGGCGACATTCCCGCCAGCGGCCTCCACGCGCATGGTGCTGCTCGGATCGCCCGAGACGTCCATGCGCAGTCGCAGTGCGGGGGTGACAAGTCCCTGGGGCCAGTCCGCGGGCAGGTCACCGCTTGTGACGGCAAAGGGTCCGATCGCCGTGACGGCCTGGATCTCCAGACGATCCGAGCGCTCGGATTGCTCCACCCACCAGCGAGCTCCGCCGACTATCGCGGTGACGGCGACGAGGACCGCTGCGATGACGACCGCGACGCGTGCCACCCGGTGAGACGTGCGGGGTGATTCGGAGGAGGGTGCGCCAGCCTCGAGGACATCCATGGCGGCTAGCGGATCGAGCCGGTGAGAGGGGTCATCTCAG
>JBIIDD010000128.1:0-4487 GCA_044238565.1 Candidatus Nanopelagicales bacterium | reverse complement strand
TCGAAGCAGTCCTCGCCGACCCGGATCTGCGCCAGACGCTGGAGGTGCACCTCGAGCGGCGGACGAGTCTCGAGGGCACGGCGCGCGTGCTCTACGTGCATCCCAACACCGTGCGCTATCGCCTGCGACGGATCGAGGAACTCACCGGTCGGTCCCCTGGGGAGCCCCGGGACGCCCTGGCCCTGAGGCTGGGCCTGATCCTCGCCCGCTTGTAGGGTTCCTACAAAATCCCCGGGGCGACATTGGCGGCCCCCCACGGTCCGTCGCCCCCTAGGCCGCGAGAGAGTGACGCCCGTGCTGGTCGTTGTCGCCCCCGGACAAGGAGCCCAGGCTCCCGGCTTCCTCACTCCGTGGCTCGAGGTCCCCGGTGTCGAGGCGCGCCTGGAATGGCTCTCGGTGGTGAGCGGTGTCGACCTCATCGAGCACGGGACCCGGTCGGACGCCGACACCATCCGCGACACCGCTATCGCCCAGCCGCTACTCGTCGGCGCCGGGCTCGTCACGCTGCTCTCCCTCTTCCCTCACCCCGCCGAGGCCTTCACACGTGTGGCAGTGGGAGCCGGGCACAGCGTCGGCGAGATCACCGCGGCCGCCGCCGCAGGCGTGCTCACCGCCGAGCAGGCCATGGTCTTCGTGCGCGAACGCGGACGCGCGATGGCGCAGGCCGCAGCACTCACTCCGACGGGCATGAGCGCGGTCCTGGGCGGCGATCACGACGAGGTCGTCGCTGCGGCGACCGCAGCAGGACTCACTCCCGCCAATATCAACGGTGCCGGCCAGATCGTCGTGGCAGGCACGTTCGAGGCGCTTACGGCGTTCGCCGAGGCTCCTCCCGAAAAGGCCCGCGTGCGTGCACTCCAGGTCGCAGGCGCCTTCCACACCGACTACATGTCACCTGCGGTCGAGGTCCTCGCGCGCCACTCACGATCCATCTCGACACACGATTCCCGCATCCACCTGCTGTCCAATGCCGACGGCCGCGTCGTGCACGACGGCCGGGACGTGCTGGCACGCCTTGTCGCACAGGTCAGCCGCCCCGTCCGGTGGGATCTCTGCATGGCCACGATGGCCGATCTCGGCGTCACCGGCCTCATCGAGATTCCGCCCGCGGGCACGCTGACCGGGCTCGCCAAGCGCGCTCTGCCCGGCGTGGAGACGGTGGCCCTCAACACCCCCGACGACCTCGATGCCGCGTGGGCGCTGGTCGAGCGGCACGGCGTACCGAGCCCCATCGACGATGCACCGACGTGGCGGCTCGTCGTCGCACCGATGAAGGGCATCTTCCACCGGGCGGATCCGTCCGTAGGGGTCGGCGATCCGCTCCCTCGCTCCGCAGGGATCGGTCGCGTGAGCAACCTGCGCGACACCGTCGAGGTGACCGCCCCGCACGGGGGCACCGTCGTCGAGTGGGTCGTCGAGGACGGCGACCCGGTCTCGCCGGGTCAGCCGCTCGTGAGGCTCCATCCCCACCATGAGGAGGTCACCGCATGACCGCGCGCATCCAGGCCCCGAGCGGAGCGCCGTACGCGCGCATCCTGTCGGTGGGCAGCTATCGACCCGAGCGAGTCGTGACCAATGCCGAGGTGTGCGAGCGCATCGACTCCACGGACGAGTGGATTCGCGAGCGCTCGGGGATCGTCGAGAGGCGCTACGCAGCGCCGGAGGAGACGGTCGTTGACCTGTCGGTCTACGCCGCGGAGAAGGCGCTCGCCTCCGCTGGCATCACCGCTGACCAGATCGGCTTCGTGCTCGTCGCCACCGTGACGCACCCCTTCCAGACACCGTCGGCCGCCTCGGAGGTTGCCTACCGGCTCGGGGCAGTCAATGCCGCGGCGACGGACATCGCGTCCGCATGCGCGGGATTCTGCTACGGCCTGGCCATGGCCCAGGACATGGTGCGCGGCGGAAGCGCCGAATACGTCATCGTCGTCGGCGTGGAAAAGCTCACCGATTGGATCGATCTCGACGATCGATCCACGGCCTTCATCTTCGCCGACGGCGCAGGTGCTGTCGTGGTGGGACCGTCAGCCGAGCCCGCCATCGGCCCCGTCGTGTGGGGATCGGATGGCTCTCAGCATGATGCGATCTGCATGACGCAGTCGCTCATCGACTACCGCGACAACGGCGGCCCTCGCTTCCCCACGCTGTCGATGCAGGGTCAGCAGGTCTTCCGCTGGGCGGTATCCAACGGCTCCGCCAAGGCGCAGGAGGCACTCGATCGCGCGGGAGTGACCGCCGACGAGCTCGACGCCTTCATCCCGCACCAGGCAAACATGCGCATCACCGATGCGATGATCCGCGCCCTCAAACTGCCCGAGCACGTGCCCGTCGCCCGCGATGTCGAGACGACCGGCAACACCTCGGCGGCGTCCATCCCCATCGCGATGGACCGCATGCTCTCCGCCGGCGAGGTCCCCCACGGGGGCACCGCACTCCTCATCGGATTCGGAGCCGGCCTGGCCTATGCGGCCCAGGTCGTGACCCTGCCCTAGCGTGGACCCCCGCGCACCCATCGCACACTCACGCCGAAAGGAAGCACCATGAGCCAGGAGATCCTCGACGGCCTCGCCGTCATCGTCAACGAGGTCGCCGGAGTCCCGGTCGCCGACATCCAGCCTGACAAGTCCTTCATCGACGACCTCGACATCGATTCGCTGTCCATGGTCGAGGTCGTCATGGCCGCCGAGGACAAGTGGGGCGTGAAGATCCCTGACAGCGAGGTCAAGAACCTCCGCACCGTCGGCGACGCCGTCGCCTACATCGAGAAGTCGACCGCCTGACCGATGCGCATCGCCGTCACGGGGCTGGGAGCCACGACACCGCTGGGTGGTGACGTGGCGAGCAACTGGTCCGCTCTCATCGAAGGTCGCTCTGGCATTCGGCCGCTCACGCAGGAGTGGGTGTCCGAGATGACGGTCCACTTCGCTGGCACGCTCGCCGAGGAGCCACCGCTGGATCGTGTCGAGGCACGCAAACTCGACCGCTCTCAGCAGGTGGCCCTCGTCGCTGCCCGCGAGGCGTGGGCCGACGCCGGGAGTCCCGAGGTGGATCCGCTGCGCATGGGCGCCGTAATCGGCTCGGGCATCGGTGGCTTCATCACGCTGCTCAATGCCTACGACACCCTCAAGGAGCGCGGGCCCTCGCGCATCTCCCCGCACACCGTGCCGATGCTCATGCCCAACGGCCCCGCGGCAGTCGTCGGCCTGGAGTTCCACGCCGCGGCCGGCGTGCACACGCCGGTGAGCGCCTGCGCCTCAGGCGCTGAGGCCATCGCCGTCGGGGCGCGCATGATCGAGGACGGCCGCGCCGACGTCGTGATCGCCGGGGGCACCGAATCCCCCATTCACCAACTCACGATGGCGGGATTCGCCGCGATGCGTGCGCTCTCCACCCGCAACGACGATCCCCAGGGCGCTTCACGTCCGTACGACGTCGACCGCGATGGCTTCGTCATGGGAGAGGGAGCGGGTGCCCTCGTGCTGGAGTCGGAGGACCACGCCCGCGCCCGCGGTGCCCGCATCTACGCCTACGTCGTGGGTGCCGGGATGACCGCGGATGCCCACCACATCGCCCAGCCCGATCCCGAGGGTCGCGGCGCGGCTCGCGCGATCCGTGCGGCTCTGGCGCAGGCGGATGCCTCACCCGCCGATGTCGCCCACATCAACGCCCATGCGACGTCGACGCCCCAGGGCGATGTCGCCGAGGCCGTGGCGATCCGGGGCGCTCTCGGAGACGTCCAGCCGCTCGTCACGGGCACCAAGTCGATGACGGGCCACATGCTCGGAGCAGCCGGGGCTGTCGAGGGCATCTACACCGTCCTGGCCCTGCACCACCGCGTCGTCCCAGCCACGCTCAACCTGCATCGCCAGGATCCAGAGATCGACCTCGACATCGTGCACGGTGCCTCGCGCGCGCTCCCAAGCGGTGACCTCGTGGCACTCAACAACTCCTTCGGCTTCGGCGGCCACGACGTCGCCATCGCCTTCCGGACCTCGTGATGGCCGACGCGCCGGACGCCGTCGACCCTCGCTCCCCGCGCGTGCGACTCGAGGCGTTCTTCGATCCGGGCACCTTCCGGGCGATCACGCCCGAGGACGATCGCGGTGTCCTCGTGGGCGTCGGATCGGTGCACGGCGCGGAGGTCGTGGCCTTCGCCACGGATCCCACCGTGCAGGGCGGCGCGATGGGCCAGGACGGCTGCCGAGCGATCGTGACGGCGTACGACCGAGCCTTCGCCGACTCATGCCCCGTCGTCGGCATCTGGCACTCCGGGGGCGCACGACTGCGCGAGGGCGTCGCGAGCCTCGACGGCGTCGGCCGCGTGTTTGCCGCGATGACGCGCATCTCGGGCAAGGTGCCGCAGATCTCCATCGTGCTCGGCCCGGCCGCGGGCGGCGCGGCCTATGGCCCCGCTCTCACCGACATCGTCATCCTCGGGCCAGAGGGTCGGATCTTCGTCACGGGACCCGAGGTGATCCGGTCGGTGA
>JBIIDD010000127.1:0-4519 GCA_044238565.1 Candidatus Nanopelagicales bacterium | reverse complement strand
CTCCTCCTCGTCTTCGTGGCCATCGCACTCGAGGTGCTCCGCGGACGAACGGTCGATGCGTTCAACGTCGGCACAGACATGGAGTCCCGTGCGGATGCGCCTCGCCTGCCCGGACTCGTGTGGTGGGCAGTGCTCACGCTCATCCTGCTCACCAGCGTCGAGATCACCCTGCTGCAGTGGGGGCCGGATCTCCTGCGCGAGCGGGGCGGCCTCGAGGCTGGATCCGCGTCGGCGACCATCGCCGCGATCGTCGTCGGCATGCTCATCGGCCGACTCGTGGGCTCGCGGCTCGTGGAGCGGGTGTCGTCGGAACTCGTCTTCGGCGGCTCGATCCTCTTCGCGGCAGCAGCCTTCGCCTACACCTGGCTCGTCTCGGGTGCGGTGCCCCTCATCATCGGGCTGGTCCTCATCGGCGTAGGAATCGGCATGCACTTCCCCCTCGGCATCGGCCGGGCCATGCGGGCCTCCGCGGGTCAGCCCGATCGCGCCGCCGGCTGGACAAGCGCCGGCATCGGCATCATGAGCGGTGTCGCACCATTTGCGCTCGCTGCACTCGCTGACTCGTGGGGAGTGCACAACGCTTTCGCGGTGATGCTCCTCTTCTTCGCAGCGAGTTTCGCCCTGCTCCTGTGGAAGCGCGTCCCGGAGGACACACCAGGCTAGACGACGCGAGGCCGCGATTCCTCGACTCGAAACGCGGCCACGCGTCGTCCAGCGGTCAGCGCGTGAGAGCAGCCACGATGACGGCGGCAACCAGGAGCACGAGGACCCCCACGGTGACGGCACGTCGCGCGCGGTGGTCCATGCGACCACTCTAGGGATGCCCGCCTGCCTCCACCCGACCCGCTAGCCTGCGAGTGTGGACGCGCGCCTCACCCTGGAGCAGATCGAGGCGGACCCTGCCCTGCGCAGCCGGGACGATGACGGAGTCGCGGCGATCGCCATAGGCACCGTGCTGTGGATTCTCGCGCTCATCGCAGTGCTGGTCTGGGGGTCCACATGGGGAGTGGACACCGAGCGGTGGACCCTGGTGTGCGCTATCGGTGCCCTACTAGGGATCCCCGGCCTGGCCCTCGTGCTCGGCCGCCGCCACAGGCGTCGCTCGCGTCAGTCCTGATCAGAGGACTCGGACGCGTCGTCGGAGTCAACCAAGACGTCAGCCGCGTCCTCGCCAACGACGTCCCCATCGACCATCGCGTCCGAGCCTTCCTCGACAACGATCGCATCCGCCTGTTCCAGGTCGAGAGTGTCGAAGCCCACGAAGTCCTGCGTGGGGGCACCCACCGGCTCCTTCTCAGCGAGGGCGATCTCGGAGTGAGCACCACAGCCGAAGCCAAGGGATACGACGCAGCCGTCGGCTGGGGACATGTCGTGGGCGCAGACCCCGAAGGCCTGGCTGAGGGGCCCGCCGATGGGCAGGAGGAATCCGCATGATGCGCACGTCTGAGACACTGAGCGCGCCATCGGCGCCTCCGGGCCGCGCTCACCCGACCACCAGCGGTCCGCAGCGTCGTCGCGGCCATAAGCGGAGAGCACGCGTGCACGTCCGAGGCCGATCTCCCACTGGCTGGGGTGCACGGGGCTGCGGTCCGTCGCACCGTCCAGGTCATCCAGACCCGTGAGTCCCGCCGTGAGTCGCGGATCATCGGCGGGTGTCGGCCAGATCGTGCCGACGGCCAGGTCACCGGGGCGCACGCGCTCGGCCCAGGGCACCCAGGCGGGAGCCACGAGCGCATCTGGCCCGGGTAGGAGGACGACCTCATCGACGGTGGCGGCCTTGGCGCGAGGTGCGCGAGCGACGGTCACCGACCACCGCCAGCCGACGTAGGCGGGATCGAGGCAGGCGAAGTAGTGCGTCGCGACCCGCTCATCGTCGTACTCGACGCCGACATGATCTCCGACAGTGCCCCAGGGGGCGTCGTCCTCGGCGGCGGAGCGAGCGAGGTCGACGGACTTGGTCAGCACGGTGTCGGACATCACTCCACGCCCGGTGCAGGGATGAGTTGGAAGACCCACAGTCCGAGTGTGCCCTCAGCGCCGGCGACGACCTGAAGCGAGACACCGTCAGCCGGCACCTCCTGGAGGTCGGGATAGGTGAACCGGTAGTACGTCGAGGTGATCGGCTGCTGCGTGAGTCGCTGGGAGCCGATGACGGGATACCAGCCCGCGTCGGCCACGACGGTGTCGACACTGATGCCGATGACCTGACCGGAAATCACCGGGATACGGGCTACGTCGGCACCTTCAAGAGCCTCAGTCACCACATTCTGGGCACAGGTCTCGGCACTCAGGGGCTCGCCATCGAAGGACCAGCACAGCGCCGCTCGATGCGCCGACGTCATGCCCGAGACGACAGTGACACCGGGCGCGGGCTTCTCGCAGGCGGCCAGCGCAAGGACACCCGCGAGGGCGAGGGATCCCGCAAGCATGGGACGGGCTATTCGGCGCAGCATCGGTGAGGCCCCTCAGACGTCGAAGTCGTCGGCGACAGCCCGCATGACCGCGGCGAGCTTGCGGCAGTGGTCGTCGCTCGGGTAGCGGCCACGGCGCAACTGGTTGGAAGCGCTGTCCATGAGCTTGATGAGGTCTTCGAGGATGATGGCGACATCCTCCGCGGGCTTGCGTCCCGCCTTGACGATGGAGGTCGGCTCCTCCAGGACTGTCACGCTGAGGGCCTGCTTGCCGCGCTTGCCGTCCACGACACCGAACTCGACCTTCGCGCCCTGCTTGAGCGAGGTGGTGCCCGAGGGTAGCGCCGAGGCATGCACGAAGACATCCTCGCCGTCGTCCGAGGCAAGGAAGCCGAAGCCCTTGTCCACGTCGTACCACCTGACCTTGCCGGTCGGCATGGCAGCCCCTTCTCGCATTCAGCCCCCGCACGGGCGCAGGACACCAGGCTAGACGGGCCCGGGGACTCCCGCGCCCCTAGGGTGGCGTCATGGCCTCCACCGCCTCCCCCGGCGATCGCCTGCTGCGCATCGGCGCCGTGGTCACGGTCATCGGACTCGTGTGCACGGTGATCGCCATGCTGCCGCTGGTCATCCCGAGCCTGGAACTGCCGTCGGCCTGGTGGTTCCTGTCAATGATCACCGGGGTGGGCCTCGCGCTGGTCATCGCAGGGCTCGCCGTCTCGGCCCGGGCGCGCAGGCGGGGCTAGGGCCACCTAGGCGCGGTCGAGCCAGTTGGGCAGGTGGCTGAGGTCCGGGAGCACCGCGTCAGGTCCGGCCGCGTGCAAGTCTTCGATCGACGTAGGCCCCGTCGCTACGACGACCGCGTGCACGCCCGCCGTGCGAGCTGCGCGCACGTCGCCGGGATGATCGCCCACATACACCCACGCATCGTGCTCGAGAAGAGCAGACGCCTTGTCCTCGGCGAAGAGGTCGCCGACGACCTCGTCGGCGACGAGCCCGGCTACTTGGAGCGCCAGGCGCGCGGAAACCCCGTATTTCGCGGTGACGATGAGCACGCGATCGCCTCGCTCGCGCACGCTCGCGATGGCCTCAGCGGCGCCGGGCATGGGACGCGTGAGCGGGATGCCGTGCTCGATGTAGTGCTCGCGGTAGGCAGCCAGGAGGACTTCATAGGGCTCGTCGGGGAGCCAGCGGGGGAAGACGAGGTCCAGGGGCAGGCCGATCGTTGACCGGATCTCACCGCCGTCGGCCTCGACGCCGTACTGGGCCATCACATGCTGGAGGGACGTCGCGATGCTGTCCGCTGAGTCCACCAGGGTCATGTCGAGGTCGAAGCCAACGGAGCGCACCGCCTGAGCCTAGGGGGTAGCGTCATCCGGTGCCCGTCCGCAGCCTCGCCGACGACCTGCGTGGTCGCAGTGACGAGGAGCTCGGGCGCCTCTTCGCCGGCCGACCCGACCTCCTCCACCCGGTCCCCGCCGACATGACCGCCCTCGCCGCCCGTGCGGGGTCGGCCGTCTCCACGGCACGCGCGCTCGACCGAATCGACGGCCTCACCCTGGCGGTCGCCGCGGCCGTCGCCGAGGCAGAGCCCTGCAGCGCAGAAGGAGTCCTTGCCTCCTTCGATGCGGCAGTCGACGCTGACGTCGCCGCGGCACTGACGCATCTGCGCACGCTCGCGCTCGTGTGGGGTGAAGACGATGGACTGCGACTCGTGCGCACCGCCCGTGAGTCACTGTCAGGTGCCGACGCCGGACGCCTGGAGTGGCCACCCCCTCCCGTAGTGACGATCGAGCGCGATGCCGCTCTGGTCGAGCGCACGGCAGGTCAGCATGCGCTTGCCACGGTGATGGGCATCACGGCCATCGCAGAGGCATGGGCAGACGACGACGCTCCGGCCGTCCTCCGCAAGGGCGGCCTGGGCGTGCGCGACCTCTCGACTGCCGCACGCACTCTCGAGGTCGACGAGCGGACCGCGGCACTGTGGATCGAGACGGCGTACGCCGCGCACCTCATCGGGCGGGACGGCGAGCCGGAGGAGTGCTGGCGTCCGACGACCTCCTATGACGACTGGCATGACGCTGAGCTCGCCGAGCAGTGGCTGCGCC
>JBIIDD010000126.1:0-4520 GCA_044238565.1 Candidatus Nanopelagicales bacterium | reverse complement strand
CAAGCGGCGTTGCCTCTACCACTGGATCGACTACCCGTCGGTGGACCAGGCCACCGCGATCGTGAGGATGCGCGTGCCGGAGGCGGGCGACCGTCTCATCTCCGACATCGCAGCAGCGGTCTCCCGGTTGCGCACGCTCGATGTGCAGAAGCCCCCGGGCATCGCCGAGGCCATCGACTGGGTTCATGCCGCCGTCCTGCTCGGCGTGCAGGAGCTCGATGCCGACGCCGTCCAGCGCACCCTCGGCTCCGTGTTGAAGTACCGCGAGGATCACGACGTCGCCGTCGAGGCGGGTCTCGCCTGGGTGAGCGGTGCCTAGTCCCACAACTCCGGCAGCACGGGCGGACCTCGCCGACGTCGCCGCGGCGTTCGGTCACCGCCTTCATGCGGTCGGCGTACCCGTGACCCCTGAGCGCATGTCGCGATTCGCCGAAGGCGTGCTCATCGCACATCCACAGACGGTCGCCGAGGTCTATTGGCTGGGTCGAGTGACCCTCCTCTCGGGCCATGCCCAGGTCCCCATCTACGACCACATCTTCGACGAGTGCTTCCGAGGCTACGTCGATCTCGTCGAAGCAACAGGCACACCTCCCTCTGCCCCGCCGAGCCCACTCGACGCCGGAGAGCGCGCGCCGCGTGACACGGGCACGCAGCAGTCGGGCGCGTCGCCATCGCCCATCACGAGTGCCACCCCGGGCCTCGATGCACGCGGGGAAGTCGAGTCCGAGGAGATGTCGCTGCTCGCCGCGGCCAGCAGCAGCGAGCGCCTCGCAGCCCGGGACTTCTCCGAGTGCTCTGCCGAGGAGCTCACCCTCCTGCGGAGGCTCGTCGAGCAGCTCCCGCTCATCCCTCCCTCACGCCGCGGTCGTCGTCTGCGCCGCCATGCGCGTGGCGATCGTCTGGATGTGCGCGCAACGCTGCGGCGGGCGTACCGCACGGGCGGTGACCCCGTGCATCGGACTCATCGGCGACAGACCGAACGCCCACGCCGGGTCGTGCTCATCGCTGATGTGTCGGGCTCGATGGAGCCCTACGCCCGTGTCTATCTCCACCTGATGCGCGGCGCGGTCCGAGCCCTGGGATCCGAGGCCTTCGTCTTCGCCACCAGGCTCACGCGACTCACGCGCCAGCTTGCGGCCGGCGGCCCCGACTATGCCTACGCCAAGGTCGCGGAGTCCACCCCGGACTGGGCGGGAGGCACCCGCATCGGCACTGCCCTCACGCGATTCCTCGACGAGCACGGTCGCCGCGGCATTGCGCGGGGCGCGATCGTCGTGATCGTGTCCGACGGATGGGAGATCGGCGACCCCCAGGAAGTCGGGGAGGCGATGCGTCGACTCGGACGCCTGGCCCACCACATCATCTGGGTCAATCCCCGCAGTGCCGCCGCGGAGTTCCAGCCACTTGCCGGTGGGATGGCCGCCGCCCTCCCCCATGTCGATACCTTTCTCAGCGGGCATTCCGTGCAGGCGCTCGAGGAGTTGCTCGCGGCGATTCGAGAGGCAGGTGAGCGGCGGCGTGGCTGATCAGCGATCCGCACGCGTGATCACAGTGTCGACGCGCGCGTCCGCGGGCATCTGGGAGGACCGTTCCGGCCCGGTGCTCGCCGACGGCCTGCAGCGACTGGGGCTCGATGTCTCGGGGCCGGTCGTCGTGAGCGACGGCGACCCGGTCGAGGCGGCGCTGCGCGACGCCGTAGCCGCGGGCATCGACCTCGTCGTCACGACCGGAGGCACGGGCCTCACGCCCGCGGACCTCACGCCCGAGATGACGGCGCGCGTGATCGATCGTCCGGTCCCCGGACTCGCCGAGGCAATCCGCACCTACGGGGTCGCCCAGGGGATCCCGACGGCCATCCTCAGCCGTGGCATCGCCGGGCTCGCGCACCGGACTCTCATCGTCAATCTCCCGGGGTCGCCCGGAGGCGCCAAGGACGGCCTCGCGGTCCTCGAGCCCCTGATCGAGCACGCTCTGGACCAGATCGCGGGCGGAGATCACACCCGCCCTACCGGCGGAGGCTAGGCAGAGTCGTCGCCACTACCCTGGAGAGGTGGCGCAGGGCAGGTTCGGACCCAATGAGTGGCTCGTCGACGAGATCTACCAGCAGTACCTCGCCGACCGCGAGAGCGTCGACCCCGCCTGGTGGGACTTCTTCGCTGACTACACCCCGGCAGATGGCTCCGCTCTCAAGGCACAGCTCGACCACGCCGCCGTAAACGGGCACCAGACCGCGGCACCCGCGTCCGCACCGGTCGCCACCCCCGCACCCGTGCCTTCCGCCCCCGTTGCGGCGACGCCCCCTCCCCCTGCTGCCCCGAGCAGTGAGATCGTGCCGCTGCGCGGGCCCGCCGCTCGCGTCGTCGGCAACATGGAGGCATCGCTCGCGGTGCCGACGGCGACCAGCGTGCGCGGCGTCCCCGCAAAGCTATTGATGGACAACCGCGTCGTCATCAACAACCACCTCGCGCGCGGCCGAGGTGGCAAGGTTTCCTTCACGCACCTCATCGGATATGCGCTCGTGCGCGCCGTGGCCGCCGTGCCCGCCATGAACGATTCCTTCACCGAGGCCGACGGCAAGCCGGCTGTGGCACGACGCGCGGAGGTCAACCTCGGCGTGGCGATCGACCTGGTCAAGGACGACGGCTCCCGCCAGTTGCTCGTGCCCAACATCAAGGGTGCTCAGGCCCTCGACTTCGCAGGCTTCTGGGCTGCCTACGAGGATGTCGTACGCCGTGCGCGCAGTGGCGCTCTCACCGTCGACGACTTCGCGGGCACGACGATCAGCCTGACCAATCCGGGGACACTCGGCACGGAGCATTCCGTCCCTCGACTCATGCAGGGACAGGGCTGCATCATCGGCGTCGGTGCGATGGAGTACCCCGCCGAGTGGCAGGGCGCCTCCGAGGAGGCGCTCGTCCGCAACGCCGTGTCCAAGACGCTCACACTGACCTCGACGTATGACCACCGCGTCATCCAGGGCGCGCAGTCCGGGGAGTTCCTGCGACGCATCCACCAGTTGCTGCTGGGCGAGGATGACTTCTACGGCGACATCTTCCGCAGCCTGCGCATCCCCTACGAGCCGATCCGCTGGGCCCGCGACATCTCGGCCTCCCATGAGACCGATCTCGACAAGACGGTGCGCGTGCAGGAGGTCATCCACGCCTATCGCGTGCGCGGCCACCTCATGGCCGACACCAATCCGCTCGAATACGAGCAGCGCATGCATCCCGACCTCGATGTGCTCTCCCACGGCCTCACCCTGTGGGACCTCGATCGAGAATTCGCCACGGGCGGATTCGCCGGCCGGCCGCTCATGAAGCTGCGCGAGATCCTCGGCGTCCTGCGCGACTCCTATACCCGAAGCATCGGCATCGAGTACATGCACATCCAGGACCCCGAGCAGCGGCACTGGATCCAGGAGCGCGTGGAGGTCCCCCATCACAAGCCGAGCCGCGAGGAGCAGTTGCGGATCCTGCACAAGCTCAATGAGGCCGAAGCTTTCGAGACCTTCCTCCAGACCAAGTACGTAGGCCAGAAGCGCTTCTCCCTGGAGGGGTCCGAGTCGCTCATCCCGCTACTCGACGAGGTGCTGTCCTCCGCAGCTCGCGATGACATCATCGAGGTCGCGATCGGCATGCCGCACCGTGGCCGACTCAACGTCCTGACCAACATCGCCGGCAAGTCCTACGCGCAGATCTTCGCCGAGTTCGAGGGCAACTACGGCGACGAATCCGTGCAGGGCTCCGGCGATGTGAAGTATCACCTGGGCACGAGTGGGACGTACCGCAGCCTCGACGGGTTCGAGACCCGGGTCTACGTCGCGGCCAACCCCTCCCACCTCGAGGCGGTCGATCCGGTCCTCGAAGGCATCGTGCGCGCCAAGCAGGATCAGCTTCCGCACGACCAGTCCTTCGACATCCTGCCGCTGCTGCTGCACGGCGACGCCGCCTTCGCCGGCCAGGGAGTCGTCGCAGAGACGCTCAACCTCTCCCAGCTCCAGGGCTACCGCACCGGCGGCACCGTGCACGTGGTCGTCAACAACCAGGTCGGCTTCACCACGTCACCGCGCTACAGCCGCTCAAGCGTCTACTCCACGGATGTGGCGCGCATGGTGCAGGCTCCGATCTTCCACGTCAACGGCGATGATCCGGAGGCGGTCGTCCGAGTGGCACGCCTCGCATTCGAGTTCCGCCAGGCCTTCCACAAGGACGTCGTCATCGACCTCGTCACGTACCGCCGCCGCGGACACAACGAGGCCGACGATCCCTCGCTCACTCAGCCGCTGATGTATGAACTCATCGATGCGAAGCGCTCGGTGCGCAAGCACTACACCGAGTCGCTCATCGGCCGAGGAGACATCACCGTCGAAGAGGCCGAGGAGGCGCTGCGCCACTTCCAGGAGGAGCTCGAGACGATCTTCCAGGGCAGCCGTGCGGCGTTGACGGGGGGCGACTTCAGCGAGGGCTCCGACGAGGTCGTGCGCACCGGGCAGCTGACCCTGGCACCCATGGGCCCTGCCG
>JBIIDD010000125.1:0-4561 GCA_044238565.1 Candidatus Nanopelagicales bacterium | reverse complement strand
CACGCTTCCCGATCGTGGCCTATCTCAGCGGGCTCGGTCGCGAGACGCTCGGCATGGACGACGACACCGCCGCCCTGCGAGCGTCCCAGGCGGTCGCGCTGATGGTGGGGTGGCTCATCCTTGAGCCCTGGCTGCTGAGCTCTGCCGGCCTCGGGCCTGAGTCCGTCGAGCAGGCCCGCGGCGATCTCCAGTCGGCGCTCGTGCGCCTAGCGACGGGCTAGCCGAACAGGCGCCCGTAGAGCAGGACCCACGGATAGAACAGGTGCTGTCCGCCATCCCAGATGACGGCGACCGTGGTGACGGCGGTGCCGACGACGATGGCCACCACCGGCGCCCACGACCATCCCGAGCGCAAGCCGCGTGCTCGCCACAGGCCGTAGACGAGTGCGCCCACACCGGCACTCGACACCTGCGCACCGATGGCGCCGACGACGATCGGATTCGTGGCGTAGTACGCCGCCTCGAGCGGAGGGAAGAAGGTGGCCGCACGCCACCCGCTCACGACGGCGAAGGTCACCGGCGTCGCCATGATGCCGATTGCTGCCTGCACCGGCGTCGCTCCGCGGGCTCGCATGGCGGGCCAGACGATGAGGCCGGAGAAGAAAAGCGGCCCCATGCGCGCCAGCACCAGCGCATCCATCGAGAGGGGGTACGCCGGACCCCATGGTCGGTCGACCAGAGTCGCCAGGAGCACGTCGATGACGACACATGCGGCCACGGAGATGAGTGCAGGCGCAAAGACAGACCACGACCGGGTGCGGGCAGGAGCGAGGACCGCCGCGCTCATGTGTACTCCCTGCGCAGATCGGCCAGGCGCTGGCTGAGTCCCTGGCGCGTCTGGGAGTAGGCAGGGTCTTCGGCGAGATTGGCACGCTGCTCCGGGTCGGCGACGGTGTCGTAGAGCTCGGGTGGCAGTCCGCGGTCGTACTCGATGTAGAGCCAGCGATCGGTGCGCACCGCCTGTGACGGGGGCACCTGATACGGGAAGTCGGCGAAGTACTCGTAGAAGACGTCGTCGCGCCACTCGACGGGCTCACCCCTGATCAGGGGTGCGATGCTGCGCCCCTGCATGGAGGCTGGGATAGGCACGCCCGCGACGTCGAGGAGTGTAGGCGCGATATCCGCATTGAGCACGGGCTCGTCGATCACGGTGCCTGGCGACGCCACACCATCTGGCCAGCGCACGATGAAGGGCACCTTGATGTTGTCGTCGTAGGCCCATCGCTTGCCGGTGAGCACGTGCTCACCCCAGGAATATCCATTGTCACTCGTGTAGACGACCACCGTGTTGTCGTCGGTGGCCGCCAGAAGTCGGCCGATCTCACGATCCATCCCCAGCAGCGTCTCGCAGTAGCGGCGGTAGCTGGTCTGGAGCCGACCCGCCGTGCCTTCCCACACATTGCGATCCAGGAGCGTCTGATAGGTGAAGGCCTCGTCGGGCAGGTCGATCTCGACGTCGTCGTAAGTGCCGAGCAGGTCTGCGGGAGGCTCGAACTCGTGGTGCACGGCCTTGTGCGCCACGACGAGGCAGAAGGGGCGATCGTCTCCGCCCGACTCGGTCAGCCACTGCAGGGCGAAGTCGGTGAGGTCGGTGCTGACATAGGTGCCGGGCCGCGGAGTCTCCACTCCGTCGATGATGAGCGGGCAGTCGCGGTAGACGCCCTGTCCTTCCTCGATGGTGAAGGTGATGAAGCGGTCGACACCTGGCAGGTCGGGCAGTTCACCCGGCATATGCCACTTGCCGATGTATGCGCAGCGGTAGCCCGCCGCGGCGAGTGCATCGAAGAAGCTGGGCGTGCCGGGGATCCAGGACGAGAGGTTGTTCTGTACGCCGTGCCGCGAGGCGTACTGGCCGGTGAGCAGGGTGGCTCGCGAAGGGCTGCACAGTGCGGTGGTGACGTAGGCGCGATCGAAGCGCACCCCCTCGGCTGCGAGCGCATCGAGCGCGGGTGTCTGGAGGAAGGGGACCTCACCGGTGAGCCCGAGATGGTCGGCGCGGTGATCATCGCTGAAGATCACGAGCAGGTTGGGCGACCCCGGTGGTGCCGGGGGAGCCGACACGGGGAGCGGTCGACCGCCGGTGGTGGGGGATGCGGAGCATCCGGCCACGGCGAGCCCCGCGAGGCCCATGCCCGCGGACAGCACCCCCCTGCGTGTGACCGCCATGGAGCGAGATTAGCCGAGCGACCAACTCGTGTCAGCGGCTGAGTGCGCCCTCGCGGTGGCCACGCTGCGATGCGAATTCGGCGACGATGACACCGGTCAGCACGATGATCCCGCCGAGGCCCTGGACGGGCGAGATGATCTCGCCGAGCAGGACGAAGGCGATGAGCGCCGCCCAGAGCGGCTCTGTGGTCCCGAGGATGCCACCGCGCTGGGCCCCGATGCGCTGAAGGGACATGAGCACGAGCACGAAGGGCACAACGGAGACCGCGATCATGAGCACGACGAGCGACCAGACGGGGATGCCGGTGACGGCACCGTCGAACATCGACGTCGTGGTGCTGAGCAGATCCCAGGGGAAGGTCCACCATGGCGCGAGGATGCTCCAGGTGACCGTCGCAATCGCGAAGCCCCAGAAGGCCAGGCTCATCACGTCGCGTCGACGGGCACCCTCCTCTCCGAGGAGGAGATATGCCGCAAGTGCGGCTGCGGTGAGGAGGCCGTAGAAGACGCCGAGTGGATTGAGGGTCATCCCCGACCACACCTGAGAGACCAGGAGCAGTCCACCGACGACGAGGGCGAGCGCCACCCAGATTCCCTTGCCCACCGGCTCCTTCTTGACGAAGCGAAGCCACAGGGCGACGAGTACGGGTGCGAGGAAGGCAAGCAGTGCGGCGATGGCGACGGGGAGCAACTCGACACTGAGGAAGAAGAGGAAGGGTGTCATCGCGTAGGCCAGCACCCCGAAGAGCAGGAGGAAGGGGATCTCCGACCTACGCACGCGAAGCGAGGCGGGATTGGTGATGGCAATCAAGGCGAGGAGCAGCACCGCACAGCCCAGGGTGCGGATCTCCGTCACCTGCGCTGCGCTGAGGCCCGCCTCGATCTGTGCCTTTGCGACGCTGCCATTGAGAGCGAAGAGGAACGCCGCGACCAGGTACATCACCGCGCCGATCGCCTGCGTCCGTGTCGATGACGTCGGCACCGTGAGGGGACTCAGCGGCTCAATGGGATCCGGGGCACTCACCGCGAGCGCTCCGCGAGGTAGACACCGACGAGGACGATGGCGCCTCCGGCGATCTGCAGGGGTGTGAGTACCTCGGACAGTGCGATCCAGGCGATGATCGAGGCGATCAGGGGTTCGGTCATGCCGATGGTCGATGCCTGGGCTGCGGTGATGTAGGTCAGCGCCTTCATGGCGAGGACGAAGGGGATCACGGTCCCCATCACCACCATCCAGGTGGTGAGCACCCAGAGGGGGACCTGCGGGCCGACACCGGCGAGCGGCTCGCTCAGAGTGGCATAGGCGCCCCACGCGGACAGGGACCACGGGGGCACGAGGACCCAGAAGAGGGCTGCGCCGCCCATGCCCCACATGGTCAGGGAGAGGGCGTCGCGCGCGTTATCGCCCTGCTGCTGGTGCTCGCCGAGGATGTAGAAGAGGGCGAGTGCGATGGCGGCACCGAAGGCGGCGGCGACGCCCAGACCGTCGAGGGTGAAGCCCTGCCACACCTGGGCGACCATGGAGAGTCCGATGACGGCGAGGAGCAGTCCGACCCACACCGTGCCGCGGACAGATTGGCGACGACCGAAGCGCACCCACAGGACGATCCAGATGGGGGCCGTGAACTCGATGATCAAGGCGATGCCGATGGGCATGCGCTCAATGGCCACGAAGTAGAGGAATTGCGTCATCGCGACACCGATGACGCCGTAGGCCAGGAGCAGCTTCCATTCGTGCCGGCGGATCCTCAGCGCCTGCGGGCGCGTGATCGCCACCACGGCGAAGAGAATGACGAAGGCGCCCATGGCTCGGGTCTCCGACAGGGTGGTGGCGGACACTCCGCTGAGCAGGATCGACTTCACCACGGTCCCGTTGAGGGCGAAGAGCACGGTCGCCGTGAGGAGGGTGGCGTAGCCGGTGGCGAGGCGCCGCGAGTCGTGCGCGGCGAGGGCGGGAGTGGTCACGCCTGCATCGCCCGCCCGGCCGCGGCGTAGACATCGAGGGTGCGTCGCGCGATGGCATCCCACCCGAAGTCCGCGACGGCCCGCGCACGGCCTGCGACGCCCATGGCCTGGGCGCGCGCCGGATCAGCCACGAGTGAGTTGATGGCCTCCGCGAGGCCGACCTCGAGCGCGCGGGGATCCTCGGGGTCGTAGGGCACGAGGAGACCGGTGACGCCGTCGACGACGACCTCGGGGATCCCGCCCACAGCGCTCGCGACCACGGGAGCCTCGCACGCCATCGCCTCGAGGTTGACGATGCCGAGAGGCTCGTAGACCGATGGGCAGGCGAAGACACGGGCATGGGTGAGGAGTTGTCGCACATCATCGAGCGAGGCCTGTTCCTCGATCCACACGACCGCATCGGCACCCCGCTCGGCCCGCAGCACGTCGA
>JBIIDD010000124.1:0-4570 GCA_044238565.1 Candidatus Nanopelagicales bacterium | reverse complement strand
CGGGCCGAGCCAGGTATCGAGTAGCGACGATGCGGCGAGGACACCCTGCAGCGTGCCGGCGATACCTGGCACCTCCTGCGGAGTGACGCGCATCGCGGCCGCCGCCGCAGTGGCGGTGGGTCCGGCAGCCGCCGGTGTGTACGCATCGTCCGTCACGGTTCCGCCCTCGACGATCGGCCGGTTGCGATCGAAGGGGTACGGCGGGAACACCTGCTCGGCCTGCTCCACCGATGTGGCCGAGGCGAGCACGACGCGGTAGATCTCCTCGGTCATGTTGCCGCGCAGATCCCACGCCAGGGCCTTGAGCCACGCCACCGAGTCGGCGGGCGTCCACTCCTCGATCAGGTAGCCGGGATTGGTCAGACCCAGGACGGCGTACTCCAGGCTGATATCCGACTTGGCACGCCCCGCGAGGTAGGCATTGACGCCCGCGGCATAGGACTCGAGCATGAGGCGCGAGGTCTCGCTGAGCATCGGCACCTCCTGCTCCGCGATGCGCCTCCAACCGAGCGTGCGCAGGAAGGCATCGGTGGGCACCTGGCTCTCACCGAACATCTCCGAGAGGCGCCCGGCGGTGATGTGACGGCGCACGTCCATCTCCCAGAAGCGATCCTGCGCGTGCACATAGCCCTCGGCGTACATCAGGTCAGCGAGGCTGTCGCCGTAGATCGTCGGAATGCCGAGCTCATCGCGAACGACGTCCACCGGTGCGGCGAGTCCGGTGACTTCGATGGTGCCGGAGGTCTGCGGCCAGCTGCGCTTCACGGTCCACTGCAGGAACGACGAGATCGTGGCCAGCACGAGCAGGAGGACGATGGCGATGATCCCGAGGACCCAGGGCCAGCGCCGCCGCTTGTGGGTGGCCGTCGAGGCAGTGTCAGCGCTCACCGCGCCAGCGTAGGACTCAGCGCGCCCCGGGGGAGGCCCAACTCGCGTTCCGCCATCTCCCGGGTCCACGAATCCGCCTGGTGCGTAGAGAGCACGTCACCATGGGCGACCACCTGGAGGGTCAACCCATCCAGCAGCGACAGTAGGCGCCAGGACGCCGCGTCCGGGTCGTCGCAGGCCATCGTGCCCGCCACGATGCCCTCGCGAATGATGTCGGCGAGGAGCCGCTGCCATTCCTCGTTGAGTCGCCGCGAGATGCGCTGGAGCGCTGGGCGACGTGCGGCCTCGGCCCAGGCATCGAGCCACAGTTGCATCCCACTGCCATCCTCGCCGCGCGCATATGTGTCGAAGAAGAGCATCAGTCGATCTGCACCGCCGACACCCATGTCGACCGCATCGCGCGTGGACGATAGGTCCTCCCGGGCCGCCTGCTCGAACGCCGCGGCCACGAGGTCGTCCATCGATGAGTAGTAGTGGTGGATGAGTCCACTGGAGGTGCCGATCTCCGCGGCCACATCGCGCACCGTGGTGCCGGCGATGCCCTGGCGCGACATCACCACGCGCGTGGCAGCCACGATCGATGCGCGTCGTTCGTCCGGGCTCATTCGTGCCATAGCAACACGCTAGAGGCTATTGCGCAGATGTCCAATAGGGCTCTAGGCTCCCCCTGTGCCGGGCGGCGCCCCCCGCCGCCCGGCACCCTTTCCTTCCCGCCCGCGTCTCTCGGCGGCGGTCGGCGTTCGACGAGGAGGCAGCATGCTCAAGCAGACCCCGCTCCACCCGCGCCTGGCCGAGTGGAGCCAGACGCAGGCCTGGGGCAACTGGGCGGGCTACCTCTCCGCGGTGCGCTACGACCTGTCGAGCAAGCACGAGTACTTCGGCGTGCGCAATGCCGCCGGCATCTTCGATACGTCGCCACTCAACAAGTACTGGATCCGGGGCCGCGATGCGGAGCGCTTCTGCTCCTACGTCTTCGCACGCGATATCCGCACACTCAAGCCGGGTCGCGCGCAGTACACCATCTGGTGCGACGACGCGGGCTACGTCATGGAGGACGGCGTGATCTTCCGCTACTCCTCCGATGAGTTCCTGCTCACCGCAGCCGAGCCCAACATGGGCTATCTGCGTCAGCTCGCGCGGCCCTTCGATGTCGAGATCATCGACTGCAGCGACGACTATGCCTCACTGGCCATCCAGGGGCCGCGTTCGCGCGCCATCCTGGAGGCGCTGACTCCCGACGTCTCCGACCTGCGCTACTTCGGCTTCGCCGAGACCAAGATCGCGGATACACCGGTGACGGTCAGCCGCACCGGCTTCAGCGGCGATCTCGGCTACGAGCTCCTCATCCCCGCCGCAGATGGCCTGCGGGTCCTCGACGCGCTCATGGAAGCCGGGCGCCCACATGGCATGCGCCCGTACGGCGAAGAGGCCCTGGGCATGACGCGTATCGAGGCGGGCCTGCCCCTCATCCACGTGGAGTTCAGCTCGAGCCGCTACGCCTTCACCGCCGACGAGCGCTTCACCCCCGACGAGCTCGGGCTCGGCTGGCTGCTCAAGGGAATCGACGATCCCACCCGGCCCTTCATCGGTCGAGACGCCATCATCCGCGAGCGCATGGATGGCACCTCGCGCTGGCGCACGGTCGGCATCACGGTTGCCTGGCAGGACTACTACGACCTCTTCACCAGCAACGGCCTGCTCGCGGTGCCCGACGAGATCCCCGTCGCCTGGGAGTCGATGATCTACAACGACAGGGACAAGCGCATCGGCTACGCCACGAGTTTCATGTACTCCCCGGTGCTGCAGCGCCACATCGGCATCGCGCGAGTCAAGCCAAAGTACGCCGAGCCCGGCACCGAGGTCTTCATCGAGCAGACGGTCAATCACGAGTACATCAACGTGCGTGCCACCGTGACGACGCTGCCGTTCTACAACCCCGAGAGGAAGACGGCCTGACATGAGCGACACACACGGCTACGACGCGATCGTCATCGGTGCGGGCCACAACGGCCTCACCCACGCCGCCTATCTCGCGAAGGCCGGCAAGCGGGTGCTCGTGCTCGAGCAGCGCCACCTCGTCGGCGGAGCAGCGATCACTGAGGAGCTGCGCCCCGGCTTCAGCTTCACGACCTTCTCCTACGCACTGAGCCTGCTCCGGCCGGAGATCATCCAGGAGCTCGATCTCGTGCGCTTCGGCTTCATGCCGCTCTACATGCGCTCGCACTTCGCCCCGATGGACAACGGCGACTACTTCCTCATGGGCCCGGACGCCGCCGTCAATCGCCAGGAGATCGCCCGGCACTCCAAGGCCGACGTCGATGGCATGGAGCGCTTCGAGCACGACACGTCGCGGGTCAAGCAGTTCATCCGTCCGCTCTTCGACAGCATTCCGCCCAATCTCTTCAGCGACGATCCCGCCGACGCCGATCGGATGGCCTGGCTGGTCAAGCACCTGGGCAATGCCGACAAGAAGCTCCTGCACGACACGGTGCGCCTGCTCACCGGCAGCATTGCCGACTTCGTCGACGACTACCTCGAGTCCGACATCATCAAGGCGACGATCTGCTCGGCTGCCTGCGTCGGCATCAAGCTCGGACCGATGTCTCCCGGCACGGGCATGAACTGGCTCTACCTCTCGATGGGTGAGCACGACGGGCTCATGGGCTCGTGGTCCTTCCACAAGGGCGGCAACGGTGGCTTCACCCAGGTGCTCGCGCGCGCGGCGACGGCGTACGGCGCGGAGATCCGCCTCGAGTCCCGCGTCTCGAGTCTCATCACCGAGGGTGGTGAGGTGCGTGGCGTCGTCCTGGATGATGGCACGGAGTTCCGCGCTCCCGTCGTCTCGAGCTCACTGGATCCGCGCCGCACATTCCTGCAGATCGCTGATCCGCGCGAGTTGCCGGCAGATCTGGTCGACACGATCCAGCGCTTCCGCTTCCAGGGCATCACATCCAAGGTCAACTTCGCACTGGATGGCATCCCGCACTACCCCGCGCTCGGCGATCGCACCGACCAGTACGGCGGCTTCATCAATGTCGCCCCGAGCGTGGAGTACATGGAGCGCGCCTACGACGCGGCGAAGTACGGCTGGTACAGCGAGCATCCCTACATTGACGCGTCGATCCAGTCCTTCATCGACCCCGACATGGCTCCCCCCGGCAAGCACGTCATGTCGTGCTATGTGATGTACACGCCGTACAAGCTCAAGGACAGCACCTGGGACGCTCAGGCGGAGAACATGGCCGACCGCGTGCAGGCCACCATGCAGCGCTTCTTCCCCAACTTCAACGACCTCGTGCTGCAGCGCGAGATCGTCACACCCGAGACGATCGAGGCGAAGACGGGTCTGTCGGAAGGCAACATCTACGCCGGGGAATTCTTCCCCCACCAGATGTACTTCTTCCGGCCCGCCCCGGGCTACAGCGACTACCGCACGCCGATCCGCGGCTACTACCAGTGCGGGTCGGGCACACATCCGGGTGGCTGCGTCATCGGCGCGCCGGGTCGCTTCGCCAGCCAGCAGGTGCTCTCCGATACCAAGCGCTAGGCGGAGAGCTCCCGCGCAGTTCCGCGTCGCCGATTCGGCGGCCATTCGGTCGACGGATGGTCCACTCGGCGGCCATTCGGTCGACGGATGGTCCGCGCGGCTACTGGTTCTGCTGCTGGTCGTTGTGGCTTTGGT
>JBIIDD010000123.1:0-4585 GCA_044238565.1 Candidatus Nanopelagicales bacterium | reverse complement strand
CGCCCGGCGGGCGGTGGGAGGACCATCGGTCGCATGGTGGGGTCACGGCCGGAACCTCGGATCACAACCTGGGTCGAAATTCGGCGAGACGCTCAAGGAGCGACTTGCGCAACGGGCCGACTGGTGGTTCGCGTACACCGATAGTACTCGGGCACACCTCACCGCCATAGGCGTGAACCCGAGACGAATCACCGTGGTTCAGAACGCCACCGATACCCGCGTGGTGGCGCGCCAGCGGGCCAAACTCACGCCGACGGACCAAGTGCGACTCCGTAGTGCGATTGGCCTCCACCCAGGCCCGGTCGGCGTAGTCCTCGGAAGCCTCTATCCGGCGAAACGCGTCGGATTCATACTTTCGGTCGCGGACCTGGTTCGCAAGACGATGCCGGACTTCCAGCTCGTGGTGATCGGTGACGGACCCGACCGGGGGATTATCGAGTCGGCGAGCAGGACGCGCCCATGGATCCACATGCTCGGCGCGATCACAGGCGATGCCATGGTCAACGCTGCGGTTACCGGTGACATCATCATCCACCCGGGAGCCCTTGGCCTTGCCGTGCTCGATGCGTTCGCACTCGAACTCCCACTCCTCACGATCGACGGGCCTGCACACGGCCCGGAGATCGCCTACCTCGAGCACGGGCTGAACGGATGGGTGCTTCCCGGATCAACAGAAACGGGAACGTACGCCGCAGCAGTGGTCCGTCTGCTCAGTGACGACCATGCCCGGGCGGAACTTCGGACCGGGTGCCGGCGCGCTGCGCAGCGCTATACGGTCGAGGCGATGGCCGACAACTTCGCTGCGGGGATCGGCGCAGCGCTCCAGCGACGACACAAGCGGATCCGCAATGGATGAGGAGGTCGACGCCAGCCAGGTTGCCGAGACCTTCGCGCGGACTGATCGCCTCGCCGAAGCCGTGCCCGGCGTTTCAGTCGATGCAGAGCACCGCCTCACCCGATCCGTGGCCCGGGGCATGGGATGGACGTGGTCGGGCGTCGCCGGGATCCTTGCGATGCAGTTGGTCTACACGGCGGTCATGGCCCGCACGATCGACCCCAAGGCATTCGGGTTGGTGGCATCGGCCCTGGTCGGCCTCAGGTTCGTTGCCTACCTTTCGAATTTCAGCCTCGGGAGCGCCGTGGTACAGCGGCCAAACCTCGACGACGACGACATTGTCACGGCTCTCGTCCTGTCGGTGCTGATCGGGATCCTCGTCGCCGGAGCGGCAGTGATGCTCAGCTCGGTCCTCGCCGCAGTAGTGCAGGTGCCGGAATCAGCGGCCGTGATGCGCTGGCTCGCGCCCGGTCTGTTCCTCGGTTCGATCGCGGTCGTGCTCGAAGCACTCCTCCGTCGCGCTCTCCGGTTCGGCGCCATCACCCTCACGCAACTCACCAGCTTTGCGGTCGGCTACCTCTTCGTCGGCATCCCGCTCGCCCAGCGCGGGTGGGGAGTGTGGAGTCTGGTCGCTGCCAGCGTCGTCCAGAGCGCGGGTGTGCTCATCGGTTACCTCCTCACGGTTCGACCGAGGTTTCGGGGCCACATATCGGTGCCGGCAGCGCGATCCCTGCTCCGCTTCGCCGGCACCGTCTCCGCCACGGGATTCCTCGAGTTCCTCACTGGCAGCCTCGACACACTCGCCGTCGGCCGCTGGGTCGGGGCGGCCGGCCTCGGGCAGTACTCCCGGGGCACCTACCTGGTCGCGCTACCGGTGGAGCATGCAACAAAAGCGACGACCCGGGTCCTGCTTCCGGCACTCAGCCAAGTCCAGGGGCAACGCGACCGCTTCGCACACGCTTTCCTGCACGGCGCCGGGATAACCGCAGCGGTGATCATGGTCCCCGTCGCACTCGCCGCCAGCGCCGCACCGGCACTGGTGGACTTGGTCCTCGGTCCAGGCTGGAGCAACGCCGCGCTCGTCCTGCCGATCGTGGGGACCGCCTACGGCATCGGCCTCCTCACCTACATCCCCGGCATGGCCGCCGAGGCCCAGGGCACCATTACCGTCAAACTCGGGATCCAGATCGCAACTCTGGTCGCCCTCGTCGGTGCGATCGGAGTCACTGCCGCAGTGGATCCAAGCTTGACCGGATTCGCGTGGTGCTGGCTCGGCACCGAAGTGCTCCGCTTCATCCTCTACTGGATCCTCGTGGTCCCGCGGCTCGGAGTCACCCGGACCGAGCTCGGCCGGCAGTTTGCGGGTGCGGCCGCCCTCGCGCTCGCTGCCACCGTCCCGGTTCTGGTTGTCGTCCGACTGGCGGACGCGACTGGATTCATCGCCTTGGGTCTCTCCACGCTGGTGGGCCTCACCCTTGCGGCGGCGGCGCTGGCGACTCCCTTCGGTCGGCTGATCCGGGACGACCTCGCGGCCATCCGTACCCGACTCCAGGCGTAGCTGCCGGCCGCCCAGGCGAGTGCGTCGACGTGCAGCGTCCGTCGACAGCGCGCACTCGACGGATCAGCGCTGCCGCCGGCGAGCCATTCGGGCCGCCTGTCGCGGCGCCAGCGCACGCAGATACGGACCCATGAAGTACCGGGGCCAGCGTGCGCCACAGTGACGGCGGGTGAACGCCCACCACTCACTCGGCGGAAGGCCATTGAACCGGGTGACCGCACGCAACCGGTCGACCAGACCCGTCGACGGATCCGACCATCTTGCCTTGTGCTGGTTCCGTGCGCATGTCCCGAGGATCCCCGGGGCGAGGACGATGTCGAAGCCAGCGGCGCGCACGCGGAATCCATAGTCCATATCGGCCATGTTGTGGCTGAAGCGTGGATCCAGTGGACCGACGGTCGCCCGGACCGCAGCGGGCACGAGCACGAGATTGCCGTTCATTGTGTCAATGGGCAGTGGGTGATCCTCGGGTGATACCAGCACGAGGTCAAGCGGGCGTCGCCGATCGCGTTTCCGGTAGCCACCATAGGTGAGTAGACCAGTGGCGGGGTCGGCGAGCGTGCCGACAACTACCACCTGACCACCTCTGGACTCCGCGATCGCCACCAGAGTCGCTACTGCGTGATCCGTCGGACACACGTCGTCGTTGACCCACAGCAAGTACTCGGGTCGGGTCTCCCACGCGGTCACGTCAGCCAGACGCATCCCGCCTCCCCAATACAGGGATCCGGTTCCGGAGATGAGGTGCACGGATGGGAAGTCTCGACGGATCGCGTCCCCGGTACCGTCGGTGCTCCCGTCATCGACGAGGAACACCTCGAGCGCGGTGTCGTGAAGGACCTGCCGGGCGAGTGCCGACAAACATGCATGCGTGGTGAGACGGCGGTTGAAGCAGGTCAGAACGACGCAGACCCGGATGCTCACGGCGGCGAGGTCACTCCGGCAGGCACGGACCGGGCGGTGGACCCCACCACCGCCAACGCCGCGCCGAGCACGAGGCCCTGCTCGGGTTCGAGCTGATAGCCGATACTGAAGGCAAGCGCCGTCCATACGAGAGCATGCAGCGCCAGGGGCCCAGCTCGGGTGTGAAACAGAGCAAGGACCACAATGATCAGGAACACGACCAGCCCAACCGCTCCTGTCACCAGCAGGATGGTCAAATACATGTTGTGCGGTGAGACGGTAACGAGGTTGCCGTCGAGGTAGCGCCCGAAGCCGGCGCCTGCGGGTTGCCCGATCAACCGTTCACCAGTGGACCGCTGGGCGTAGTCGTCCAGCAGTTCCGTCCAGCCGTCGATCCGCCACCCGAGCGTCCCCGAAGTGGTCGAGGCCGAGGCGGCCGCAGTGCTCACAGACTCCCGCAGACCGCCGGGCCCGACCATCAGGAGCGCAAGGGTGAGAACGAGCCCGGCCGCCACCGAGAACCGCACCACCCGAGTCGCCCGGGCGCTCGACAGGCGACCGGCCCGCAGCGTGACCACGAGGACCCCCAAGGCGGTCGCAGCCAGTGCTGTACGTTGCTGCGTCGCAAGGAGCGCAAGGCCACACGCACCCAGGAAGAGCAGGTGCCTGCGGGCGCCACTCGCCAGGGAGATCACGGCTGCCTGCCCGACGATGAGCGCCTGAGGGGCACTGAGACCACGTTCGCCCGTGGCTGCATAGGTGCCCAGACCATTGCGCATCACGAACCACGCCGCCCACACCACGAGTCCGGCGGCGAGCATGCGCCATGCTCGCTCGAGCACCGGCCACCCGTCTGGGCCTACACAGACCTCGGCGAAGGCCAATGCGACCAAGAAGTAAATGATGCCCCGACTTGCGTTGACAATGCCCTGAAGCTCAGTCCCAGAGACAGCGCGGGCGGCGCCGATCGCGACGATCAATCCCAAACCAAACCCGAACGGAGAGAGGCGACGCTGCGTCGCAACTGTGGTGACCGTAGCGGCGAAGAGCACGAGAACCACCCCGTCGAGCAGGTAGATGCTCACAGACCGGACGTTCACCGGAACCGTGATCCCGAGACTGCTCAGCACACTGGCGATCGCGAGGATCCAGATTCCCAGCGCCGGCCGACGTCTGACGAGCAGCGTTGCCTCCGCGACGAGGGTGATCCCGATGCCGAGGCGGAGGGCATCGGTGAGGTCGATGCCGATCACGGGGACCCGGGTCCCTGGCTTGCGGCGTTCGCCCAG
>JBIIDD010000122.1:0-4614 GCA_044238565.1 Candidatus Nanopelagicales bacterium | reverse complement strand
CCTCGGGCTCGGCATGGTCGTGGCCGAGCAGGTGCAGCAACCCGTGGGTGAGCAGGAGGGCCAGCTCGACATCGGGCGCGTGGCCTGCCGCCTCGCCTTGGCGAGCGGCCACGCTCGGGCACAGCACGATGTCACCGAGGATCCCCTCGACTCGGGGACCGGCGGGGTCGCCGGCGCGCAGGTCGTCCATGGGGAAGGAGAGCACGTCGGTAGGGCCGGGCTCATCCATCCACTCGACATGCAGACGGGTCATCTCTGCTTCGTCGACGAGCAGGATGGAGAGTTCGGCATCGGGGTCGAGGTGGAGCCGGTCGAGGAGGTACGCCGCCTGCGCCTCGATGCGGGCGATATCGACCCAGCTCACTCCGGAGGAGTCGTCAATGTCGATGGCCATGGCTCACGCCCTGCGCGGGCCGCGATGCGGCGCGGCGGGGCGCAGGCCCACGGTGGCGTCGTAGCGGCCATAGGCCTCGACGATCTCCCCTACGAGGCGATGGCGGACGACGTCGGCCGAGGTCAGGGTGCAGAACGACACGTCGCCGATACCGCCGAGGATCTCCTGCACGACCATGAGGCCCGACGTGGTCGACGACGGCAGATCGACCTGGGTGACGTCGCCGGTGACGACCATGGTGGAACCGAAGCCCAGCCGAGTGAGGAACATCTTCATCTGCTCGGGAGTCGTGTTCTGCGCCTCGTCGAGGATGATGAAGGCATCGTTGAGGGTGCGCCCGCGCATGTAGGCCAGCGGGGCGATCTCGATGGTGCCCCCCGTGATCAGACGCGGGATGGAGTCGGGGTCGAGCATGTCGTGCAGAGCGTCGTACAACGGGCGCAGATAGGGGTCGATCTTCTCCGACAGGGTGCCGGGGAGGAAGCCCAGTCGCTCACCCGCCTCGACCGCGGGCCGCGTGAGGATGATGCGCGTGACCTTCTTTGCCTGCAGTGCCTGCACGGCCTTGGCGACGGCGAGGTAGGTCTTGCCTGTGCCCGCGGGCCCGATGCCGAACGTCACGGTGTGCGTGTCGATCGCCTCGACGTAGCGCTTCTGATTGAGCGACTTGGCGCGGATGGTGCGACCGCGCGAACTCAGGATGTTTGTCGAGAGGACTTCGGCGGGCCGCGTGCCCGCGCGCAGCAGGGCGATGCTGCGCTCCACGGACTCTGCCGTCAGGCCCTGACCCGTGCGGAGGACGGCGAGCATCTCGGCCACGAGGATCTCGACGAGACCGACGTCATCAGCGGAGCCGGCGATGCGGATCTCATTGCCGCGCACATGGATGTCAGCGTCGGGGAAGGCCGCTTCGACGACACGCAGCAACTCGTCGCCCGGGCCGAGCAGGGCAACCATGGGCTGCGAAGCCGGGATGGTGAGGGTGGCCTGAGAGGGAGTGCTCATGTGGGCAGGATCCTACCGTCAGCCGGGGGGCCAGCCCAGCGGACGACCGCCGAGCACGTGGATGTGGGCGTGAGCCACCGACTGACCGCCCTCCAGACCGGTATTGGCCACGAGACGGTGCCCTGACTCCGCAACCCCCTCCTGCCGGGCGACCTGCGCCGCCAGGGCGAGCAGCTCCGACGCGAGGGCCGGATCAGCCTCGGCCACGGAGGGCACATCGGCGTGGTGGTCCACCGGGATGATGAGGACGTGCACGGGTGCCTGCGGTTGGATGTCGCGGAAGGCCAGGGCGCGGTCACTGCGCGCGACGATGTCAGCCGGGATCTCGCCGGCCGAGATGAGGCAGAAGAGGCAATCGGTCACGCGGTCATCCTGGCACGCAGTCGGGGCTCACGGGGTTGCTCCCCAGCGCGGGGTTTGCGCGAGGACAACGGCCGCTGCGACCGGTCCCGCCGTCGACGTGCGCAGGACCGTCGGGCCTAGGCGTGTGAGCCGGGCGCCGAGCCCCACGAAGTGTGCGCGCTCCGCATCGGAGAGTCCACCCTCCGGGCCGACGACGAGCACGATGTCACCCATGTCCGGGATGTCGAGCCCCGCGAGGGATTCCTCGGCGGCCTCGTCGAGACACGCGACCAGGGCGGCATCAGCGACGACGGGGCTGAGATCCGCGGTGGAGTGGAGGGGAAGGACGTCGGGCACGCGCGATCGGCGTGATTGCTTCGCCGATGCGCGCGCGGTCGTGCGCCACTTCTCCACGCCGCGCTCGGCGCGATCCGCCGACCAGCGCGTGATGCAGTGCTCGGCCGACCACGGCACGATCGCGTCGACCCCCACCTCGGTCATCGCTGCCACGGCCTGCTCGCCGCGATCGCCCTTGGCGAGCGCCTGGATCACGATGATGCGCGGCGCGGGATCAGGCTCCTCAGTGATGCGCGCCACCTCGACGTCCAGGCGATCGCGGGAGGCCGCACGCACCGTGCCCTCAAGTCGGCGGCCCTCACCATCGACCAGGTCGACCCGCTCCCCCGATCGCAGGCGCATCACCTGGGTGGCGTGGCGCGCCTCATCTCCGGAGACGTAGACGACACCGTCTGAGTCGGGCTCGCTTCCCGGGTCGACGAAGAAGACCGGCGCGGCCACGGATCAGCGTCCGCTGAATGCGCCGCGCAGGCGCGAGAAGAATCCGCCGGTCTCGTCGGGGACCTGCTCGGCGGCGCGCAGGGTGACACCCTCCTCGCCACGTGATCGGGCGAGGCTGCGGAGGAATCCCTCCTGCTCGGCGTCGAGGCGCGTCGGGGTGCGCACATCGAGCTGGATGTGCAGATCGCCCCGACCCGAGCCCCGCAGATGGGGTGCGCCGCGACCGCGGAGAGTGAGCACCGCGCCCGGCTGCGTGCCCGGGCGGACCTCGACCTGCTCGACACCGTCGAGAGTCTCCAACTCGATGCCCGTGCCCAGTGCTGCTGCCGTCATGGGCACCTCGACGGTGCAGACGAGGTCGTCACCGCGGCGTTCGAAGACGGGGTGATCTGCCTGGATGATCTCGACGAAGAGATCCCCCGGCTCGCCGCCGCCGGGACCCACCTCACCCTGACCCGCGAGCTGGATGCGCGTGCCCGTGTCGACACCGGGAGGAATGCGCACGCCGATCGTGGTGCGGGTGCGCACGCGGCCGTCTCCGGCGCACTCCACGCAAGGGTGGGGGATCGTCGTACCGAAGCCCTGGCACTGCGGGCAGGGACGCGCCGTCATCACCTGGCCGAGGAAGGACCGCTGGACGTTCTGGATCTCACCGTGGCCCTTGCACATGGGGCACGTCGCGGGCTGAGTGTCCGGCGCGGTGCCGGCACCCTGGCACGCGTCGCAACGCACGGCGGTGTCCACCTGCACCTCGCGGGTCGACCCGGCCATGACCTCAGCGAGATCGACCTGAATGCGGATGAGGGCATCCTGACCCCGACGCATGCGCGGCCGCGGGCCGCGGCGCTGCCCACCGCCGAAGAAGGCGTCCATGATGTCGCCGAAGTCGAACGTCGCACCGAATCCGCCGCCACCGGCCCGCAGCGGATCCCCGCCGAGGTCATACATCTGGCGCTTCTCAGGATCGCTGAGGACTTCGTAGGCGGCCGTGACCTCCTTGAAGCGGTCGACGCTCGCGGGGTCGGGATTGACATCGGGGTGCAACTCGCGGGCAAGCTGGCGGTAGGCGCGCTTGATCTCCTCAGGGCTCGCGTCGCGCGCGACGCCCAAGAGGGCGTAGTAGTCAGTGGCCACGATGTCGGGTCTCGTCTGCTCTCGTCGCTAGTTTTCGTCCAGGATTCGGCTGAGGTATTGCGCCACGGCGCGGACCGAGGCCATCGTGCCGGGATAGTCCATGTGGGTGGGGCCCACGACTCCCACTCCCGCGACCACGGAGTCGCCGCGGCTGTAGCCGGTGGCCACCACGCTGGTCCCCTGCAGGTCCTCGACGGGATTCTCGTGGCCGATGCGCACGGTCACGTCGCCGGAGACCTCGCCGAGGAGACGCAGGAGCACCACCTGCTCCTCGAGTGCCTCCAGGACGGGCTCGAGGCTGATGGAGAAGGAGTCGCGGTAGCGCGCGAGATTGGCCGTGCCGCCGAGGACGATGCGCTGCTCGACCGTATTGGCCGTGGCCTCGATGACGCTGGCGACGACGGTCGCGACGGAGGGCCGCACATCGGCATGGGCTGCATCGACCAGGGGCGCGAGATGCTCGCCGAGCTCGGCGCAGCGTTCGCCCATGGCACGCGCCACGAGCTGTGACCTCAGCGACGTCACATCGTCCTCGGTCAGCGCCACAGGCAGGTCGATACTGCGCTGCTCCACTCGACCGGTGTCGGCAATGAGCACCAGCAGCAGCCGAGTCTCGCTCAGCCTGATGAGCTCGATGTGCAGCACGGTGGACTGCACGAGCGAGGGGTACTGAACGAGAGCGACCTGCCGGGTGAGTTGCGTCAGGAGTCGCACGCTTCGCGCCATCACGTCATCGAGGTCGACGGCACCCGCGAGGAAATCGGAGATCGCTCGGCGCTCGGCTGACGACAGTGGCTTCACTCCCGAGAGTCGGTCGACGAAAGCGCGGTAGCCGAGGTCGGTGGGGATGCGCCCCGCACTCGTGTGCGGCTGCGCGATGTAGCCCTCCTCCTCGAGGACGGCCATGTCGTTGCGAATCGTCGCGGACGAGACGCCGAGCG
>JBIIDD010000121.1:0-4684 GCA_044238565.1 Candidatus Nanopelagicales bacterium | reverse complement strand
GTGATCTACCGCCGCATCGATGACGACTACCTCGACCCACTTCAGTTGCGTCCCGACAGCATCCTTGGGGTGCCGGGCGTCCTCAATGCGGCTCGTGCGGGCAACGTCACGATCGCCAACGCCGTGGGCAACGGTGTCGCCGACGACAAGGCGATCTACCCCTATGTCCCTGCCCTGATCCGCTACTACCTCGGTGCCGAGCCGATCCTGCCCAACGTCGACACCTACGACCTTGCGGACGAAGAGCAACGCCGCCATGTCTTCGCCCATGTGGACCGCATGGTCGTCAAGCCCAGCGACGCCTCGGGCGGCTACGGGCTGCTCATGGGACCAAGCGCATCCAGCGAGCAGATCCAGCAGACGCTCGCCGCCGTCGAGGCTCACCCCCGTGGGTGGATCGCGCAGCCGGTCGTGACCTTTTCCACGTGCCCGACGGTCGTCGAGGGCGGCCGGGTGGAGGCCCGCCATGTCGATCTGCGGCCGTTCGCCGTCAACGATGGCGAGGAGATCTACGTGCTACCCGGCGGGCTGACGCGCGTCGCGCTACCCGAGGGCAGTCTCGTCGTCAACTCCAGCCAGGGTGGCGGATCCAAGGACACGTGGGTGCTCGACTCCGCCGGGGCCGAGTCGAGGCCGCAGCCACGTGCACGGCGTCGCGCAACCGTGGAGCCCGACCTCGCAGCACGACATGAGGCGCCCCGCACCCACGACGAGAGGCTCCAGCAGCAGGAGCGTCAGCAGCAGCAGGGCTCGGCATGCTGAGCCGCATCGCCGAATCGTTCTTCTGGATCGGTCGCTACCTCGAGCGGGCACACGCGAGCGCGCGCATGGTCGCGGAGCACCACCAGCTCATGGTCGAGGAAGCGCCCGCCGATGAAGCCGCCGCCTGCGGCATGCTGCTCGATGCCCTGTCGCTCTCCGAATCCGGTGCCGGGGGCAGCACTGATCTCGTGAGCACGGTGCTGGGCACGGCGGACCGAGCCTCAACGGTCGCTGGCGCCATCGCGGCCGCACGCGCCAATGCCCTCGCCGTCCGCGATGTGCTCTCTGTCGAGGTCTTCGAGGCACTCAATGCCGCTCACCTGTCTGTCGTGCGTGGCCTGGGCCTGGCACGCGTCGACAGCCCCGGCGTCTCCCTGCACCGTGTAGTCGAGCGCCTACTCGTCGTCCACGGTGTGATCGCCTGGGCCATGCCGCGGGATGAGGCCTATCACTTCCTCGTCCTCGGGCGCTCCCTCGAGCGGATCGATATGACCGCGCGCCTCCTCGCCGTGCAGCACGACGCCCTCTGGCCCGAATCGGGTCCGGTGGCAGCCCTGCGATCCGCAGCGGCACATTCGGCGTATCTGCGTCGAGCTGCCGTCGACGGAGACGGCGTGCGCGAGTTCCTCGTCCTCGACCCTGACTTCCCGCGTTCCATGCGGCGAAGTGCGGTCGAGGCGGAGGATGCCGTGCGCTCGATCATGGCCCTGGGTGCGGGTGGCGGCACGGACCTGCTTCGCGAGGTGGGGATGCTGCGTTCCTCCTTGGAGTTCGCCGTCAGGCCAACCCCCGATGACGTGGATCGGCTCGCAGAGCAGGCGCGCGTCGCTGCGATGACCGCCTCCGATATCGCTGACGCGGCGTTCTTCCGCCAGTCCGGCACGATCGTGTGGAGTCACTGATGGGCGGCGTGGCCGAGCCTGGCGGTGGTCGCAGGCTCCATATCTCGCACCGCACCGGTTACCGCTACGCCGGCCTCGTCGATGCAAGCTTCAATGAGGTGCGGATGACGCCATTGCATCGCGACGGTCAGGCCCTGCTTTCGCACGCCCTGCACGTGACTCCCGTCGCCGCCGTGCAGTCTTACGTCGACTACTGGGGGGCGCACGTCGAATCGTTCGATGTGCACCGACCTCACGATCGGCTCGAGGTCGTATCGGTGAGCACGGTGGACACACCCCCGCACAGGCGCATCGATGCTCGGGCGACCTGGAAGACAGTGACATCCGATGGCGTTGCAGACCGCTGGGCCGAATACCTCACGGCGACGGGATACGTCGATGACGCCGCACACGATCCCGAACGCTCCTCCGTCGTAGACGAAGCGCGTCGAGCCGGTACTCCCCAGACAGCGGTGGACATCGCGGTCGCGGCCGTGCGCGATCGCATCGCCTACACCCCAGGGGTTACGACCGTCTATACGACAGCGCGCGAAGCCTGGGCCGAGAGGCACGGGGTCTGCCAGGACTTCGCACACGCAACCCTGTCGCTGCTCCGAGCGGTGCGTATCCCAGCTCGCTACGTGAGCGGTTACCTGCACTCGCTGGAGGAGCGCGTCGGGGAGACCGTGGCGGGCGAGAGTCACGCCTGGGTGGAGTACTGGGATGGCGATTGGCATTCAGTGGATCCCACCAACGATCGCGAGGTGGGTCCCGCGCATGTGGTCGTCGCGCGCGGCCGCGATTACGCCGATGTCCCCCCACTCAAGGGGATCTACGCCGGTGGCGTCAGCGAGGCTTTGGGCGTGGTCGTCGAGATCACGCAGCAGCCCCGCTAGACGCGCTTGCCGAGTGCATCGGTGAGGCGAAGCAAGGCCGGGCTGCGATCGCCCTGCGGGACGACCGCCCGGATGATGCACAACTCGTCCGACGCCATCGCCTCGGTGAGCGCGGTATCGAGCTCATCCTCCGTGTTGGCGAGCCACCCGCGGCCGGTGCCGAAGACCGTCGGCAGATTCTCCGCCTGCAGCGCCGGGATGTCATTGAAGGCGCCGTCCTTCATGGGACGCTGCGTGCCGTAACCGTGGTTGTCGAGCACGAGCACCACTGGCACCACACCGTGGAATGCGGCGGTCGCCGCCTCGAGTCCCGTCATGGCAAAGGCACCGTCGCCCACGAGCACGACAGGTCGCAGATGCGGCGCGGCGATTCCTGCACCGAGCGCACCTGGCACGGCGTAGCCCATCGTTGCGTAGTAGGCGCTCGCAAGACACCAGTGCGGGGCCGTGAGGTCCACGGAGGCGAAGAGGCACTCACCCGGGTCCACGAGGAGACCGTGCCGATCATCGAGATGCGCATCCACCGCGGCAATGACACGGGCAACGCTCAGCGGAACCCCGGGCTCGGCCACGAACCCGGGGCGAGGATGCGCCGGCGATGTCACCTCCTCGCCCTGACCGCTGGCAGCCGCGGCGAGGGCCGGCAGGAAGGCCCACAGCGGGACGTCCTTGTAGGTCCGCAGGCCGATCGTGACCTCGGTGTCCTGCGCGTCGATGTGGCGATGAGGGTCGAGATGCGCGGTGAAGGCGCCCATCGTCAGGTCGGTGTTGAGTACGCCGAAGCTGACGATGGTGCTCGCACCCTCGACGCGCTCGACGACCTCGTGGGAGGACACCGCACCCATGTAGACGCCGAGTGAGAGCGGGTGCCGCTCGGGGAAGAGACCCTTCGCAAGTGAACTCGTCGCCACGGGCACCTGCAGGCGTTCGGCCGCCTCGACGAGGGCGGGACCGAGGCCCCGGCGCCACACCATGGCACCGGCATGGACGACCGGCGTGTGGGAGTCGCCGAGGCATTCCATGGCATCCGCCACCGCGGCCCGCAGGCGATCGTCGTCGACGGGCGGCAGGTGAGCGCGCAGGTGCTCCTGGCGCGGAGGCGCGATCGCCACCTCCACCATGTCGCGCGGGATCTCGATGTAGCCCGGGCGCTGCTGCGACAGGACTTCCGCGATCACGCGGTCGATCTCATCGGCCGCGATGGCAGGGTTGTCGATGACCGCCTGCGCGCAGGTGAGCTCCTCGAAGACCACGAGCTGCGAGTCGAAGTTGCGGATCTTGTGATGGAGCAGGACATCACCGGCACGCTCACGCAGGCCAGGAGCACCCGATACGACGAGCAGCGGCACCTGCTCTGCCCAGGCGCCGGCTACGGCGTTCGCGACCTTGAGGCCGCCCACGCCGTAGGTCACTCCCACGACGCCGAGGCCCTTGAGTCGCGCGTAGGCATCGGCGGCAAACGCAGCACCCTGCTCGTCGGCGGTGACCAGCATGGGGAAGCCGACCTCCTCGAGATCCGCGAAGAGGCGCAGCGCGTAGTCGCCGACGATGCCGAACCCCCGATCGACACCGCGCTCGCGGAGACGGTCGGCGAGGTGCTGCGAGATGGTGAGTTCGTCCACGCCGGCAGGCTAGTGGTCAGGCCTCCAGCTCGGGATGCACCTCCCCCGGAGGCACCTCGTCACGAGCTCGTGCCAGCCACCCCACGAGGCGCAACCCATAGCCGACCGACGGGCCGATGAGGAGAGCGAAGAGCACGGTGCCGATACCAACGATGCCACCGAGCAGCCAGCCGATCGCGAGGACAGCGACCTCGATCGACAACCTCACGGGAGTAACGGCGATCCCCGTGCGCTCGTGGATGCCGGTCATCAGCCCATCGCGAGGACCAGGCCCGAGATTGGTCGTGAGGTAGAGCCCGCTGCCCAGGCCGACGAGGGCGATCCCGCCGACGACCTGAGCTAATCGCCAGCCGAGCGACTCCGGAGTGGGCAGCACGCCGATCATCACCTGCAGCGCCACGGCGATGACGACGGCGTTGGCGATAGTGCCCAGGCCGGGTCGCTCCCGAAGTGGAATCCACATCAGGAGTACGACGACGCTGGTGAAGAAGGTGGCTAGGCCAATGGTGATGCCGGTCCGCAC
>JBIIDD010000120.1:0-4697 GCA_044238565.1 Candidatus Nanopelagicales bacterium | reverse complement strand
CGACGCGTGCGGATGAGGATGGCTCCCACAGGCGGATCTCACCTCCGGTGGGGAGATAGCCGCGGAGCGGATCCTCGGCGTAGACGCGCGCCTCCACCGCATGTCCGCGGAGCACGACGTCGCCCTGGTCCAGGCCCAGGGGCTCGCCGGCAGCGATGCGCAGTTGCTGCTCGACGAGATCGAGCCCCGTCACCTCCTCGGTCACCGGATGCTCCACCTGCAACCGGGTGTTCATCTCGAGGAAGGCGAAGTCATATGGGCGTGCCGAGGGCACCACGAACTCCACGGTGCCGGCATTGACATAGCCGACACTGCGGGCAAGGCGCACCGCCGACTCGCAGATCTCCCGCCGCATCGCTTCGTCGAGGAGTGCGGAAGGTGCCTCCTCGATGACCTTCTGATGCCGGCGCTGCAGGGTGCACTCGCGCTCACCCAGGTGAATCACGCGGCCGTGCTGGTCGGCGAGTATCTGCACCTCGATGTGTCGCGGCGAGTCGACGAAGCGCTCGACGAGCAAGCGGTCATCGCCAAATGCCGCGAGCGACTCCCGTCTCGCACTAGCAATCGCAGCAGCGACGTCATCGCCCGCTCGGATCACGCGCATGCCCTTGCCACCACCGCCTGCGGCCGGCTTGATGAGCGCGGGCCGGCCCACCTCCTCCACAGCAGCGATAACCGACTCGTCGTCCATTGAGGCGTCGTGGCGACCTGGTACGACGGGAACGCCGGCCGCGATGGCCGCCTCCTTGGCGGCAATCTTGTCGCCCATCGCCGTGATGATGCTGGCTCCCGGCCCCACGAAGACGAGCCCCGCGTCCTCGCAGGCACGCGCGAAGGCGGGGTTCTCCGAGAGGAAGCCGTAACCCGGGTGCACCGCCTGGGCACCTGTCGCCAGTGCCGCTGCGATGACCCGGTCGATGTCGAGGTAGCTCTCGCGCGCCGGGGCCGGACCAAGGCGCATAGCCTCATCCGCGAGCACCACATGGGGAGAATGGGAATCGGCATCGCTGTAGACAGCGATCGAGGAGATATCCATCCGCCGGAGCGTGCGCAGGATGCGCACGGCGATCTCACCGCGATTGGCCACGAGCACGCGATCGAACATGCTCACATCCGGAAGACGCCGTAGCGGACGGGTGGCAGGGGTGCGTGGCGCGCAGCCTCGAGGGCCAGGCCCAGCACCCGGCGCGTCTCGCGCGGATCGATCACGCCGTCATCCCACAGGCGCGCAGTGGCGTAGTAGGGCGAACCCTGGCTCTCGTACTGCTCGCGGATGGGTGCAGCGAAGGCGCTCTCCTCCTCGTGAGACCACTCCTCACCCCGTGCCTCCGCCTGATCCCGGCGGATGGTGGACAGCACAGCCGCCGCCTGCTCGCCCCCCATCACCGAGATGCGGGCATTGGGCCACATCCAGAGGAAGCGCGGGGAGTAGGCCCGACCGCACATCGAGTAGTTGCCCGCGCCGAAGGACCCACCGATCACCACGGTGAACTTGGGCACGCGTGCACACGCCACGGCCGTGACCATCTTCGCGCCATGCTTGGCGATGCCGCCCGCCTCGTAGTCTCGCCCCACCATGAAGCCCGAGATGTTCTGGAGGAAGACGAGCGGGATCCCACGCTGGTCGCAGAGCTCGATGAAGTGCGCGCCCTTCTGCGCTGATTCGGAGAAGAGGATGCCGTTGTTGGCGATGATGCCCACGGGATGCCCGTGCAGCCGCGCGAACGCGGTGACGAGGGTCGTGCCATATTCCGCCTTGAACTCCGTGAACTCACCGGCATCCACGAGGCACTCGATGACCTCGCGCACGTCATAGGGGGTGCGGGGATCGACCGGCACGACATCGAGCAGGTCGTCGATGGGGCGCGCAGGATCCCGCGACTCCGTGAGCGCCCAGGCCCCCTCGGGCGAAGGGGGCAGCGTGGCAACGATCTCGCGCACGATGCGCAGGGCATGGGCATCATCGTCGGCAAGATGATCCACGACGCCAGAGGTGCGCGCGTGCAACTCCCCGCCACCGAGCTCCTCCGCAGTGACGATCTCACCCGTTGCCGCCTTCACCAGGGGTGGGCCGCCGAGGAAGATCGTGCCCTGGCCGCGCACGATGACCGTCTCATCGCTCATCGCGGGCACATAGGCACCGCCCGCTGTGCATGAGCCCAGCACCGCGGCGATCTGCGGGATGCCCAACGCCGACATCGTCGCCTGGTTGTAGAAGATGCGGCCGAAGTGATCGCGGTCGGGGAAGACGTCGTCCTGCATCGGCAGGAACGCACCGCCGGAGTCGACAAGGTAGATGCAGGGAAGGAGGTTGTCGCGAGCGATCTCCTGCGCCCGCAGATGCTTCTTGACGGTCAACGGGTAGTAGGTGCCGCCCTTGACGGTCGCATCGTTGGCGATGATCACGCAGAGGCGTCCGCTCACCTGGCCGATGCCCGCGATGACGCCGGCAGCGGGTGCATCTCCGTCGTAGAGCCCTTCGGCCGCAAGGGGGGCGATCTCGAGGAACGCCGTGCCGTCGTCGAGGAGGGCTTCCACGCGATCGCGGGGCAGCAGCTTGCCGCGCTCCAGGTGCCGCTCCCGAGCGGCATCAGGCCCGCCTCGCGCCGCACGTGCCCGGCGGGCCGACAGATCATCCAGCAGGGGTGCGAACGCCGTCGTCACCGCGACTCCGATCGTAGGTTAACGATCGTTCACTCTACTCGCCCGCAGGTGCCTGGGCAAGCGCGGCCCGAGCCATGCCCCGCAGGAGCGTCGTCATCTCCGGTCGCGAGAGACGGGCACTGTGCGGCGTGGAGTTGATCAGGCCGAAGGCGGCGTGCACCGCCGCACGCCCCTGATCCTCCGACACCTGCGGTCGCTCGGCCATGAGGGCGCGCACCCACAGGTCGACGTACTGCGCCTGGTAGCGCCGCACGGCGCGACGTTCGTCGTCGGGCACCGCGGCGAGATCGCGCGCTTGGACGTCGATGAGGTCGGGATGATCGAGCGCGAAGTCGACGTGGAAGGCGATGAGTCCCTCGAGGGATCCAGCACGCTCCCGACCGCCTTCGAGAAGGCGTTGACTGATGTCGACCAGCATGGCGGACAGGATCGACTCCTTGCCGGGGAAGTAGCGATACAGCGCCGGACCGGAGATGCCCACCGCGGCGCCCAGTTCGTCGATTGACACGCCGTGGTAGCCATCCCGTGCAAAGAGCCGCGCCGCGACGGCGAGGATCTCCTCGCGCCTGTCCTCGCGTGTGGAGGTCACGAGATCCCTAGGACATGCACGAGCACTCGGGCCGCGCGTCCCCCCGACTCCAGCGCCACGGCCGTGGCCCCAGGCACGTCGACATCATCGAGCAGGCGGCGCATGACCTCGGCCTCGGCAGCAGCGTCGTCATCCCGGCGCCCGGCTGCAGCGTGGAGCGCGTCGAGACGGCCCTCTGCTGCATCGAGTTGCGACGGCGTGTAATCCCACGCCTCCCACCAGCGGCGATCGAGAATCATGAGGCGGATCGCCGCGCCGCGATGCTCCTTGAGCAGGTCCGAGACGAGCACGAGATTGCCCGTGGACTTCGCCATCTTCTCCCCATCGATGCCTACGGTGCCGACGCGCATCCAACTGCGGGCAAAGGGCGCGACGCCCGTGGCCGCCTCCGCCTGGGCAGCCTCGTATGCATGGTGCGGAAAGGCGAGGTCGGCACCCCCCGCATGGATGTCGAGGCTTGAGCCGTAGGTGTCGAGCACCATGGCGGTGCATTCAGCATGCCAGCCGGGACGGCCCTGGCCCCAGGGACTGGGCCACGCGGGATCAGCCCCATGGGAGGCGCGCCAGACAGGCACGTCGACGGGCGACTCCTTCGCAGCATCGTGCACGTCCTCGCCGAATTCGGAGAGCGCTGCAGAGACCTCGGCAGCCGTGAGGCCCGATGCGGCGACAGCGCCGGCACCGCGGAAGTAGACGCTGCCATTCATCTCGTACGCAGCTTCGCGGTCGAGCAGTGCCTGGGCGAGGCGCACCACGCTGCCGATGTGCTGATGTGCGCGGGGCTCATGCTCAGGTCGGCGCACACCCAGGTGCGACATGTCGTGGTCGAAGTCGTACTGGTGGATCGCGGCGAACTCGTCGTACGGCGAGCCCGCGCGCCGCGCAGCCTCGGTGAGCACGTCGTCGACGTCGGTGATGTTGCGCGTGACGATGGGCTGGAGGTTGGCGTGGCGCAGGGTGCGCACGAGCGCATCCACCCAGACGAATGTGGCTGCATGCCCCAGGTGGGTGACGTCGTAGGGCGTCACGCCACAGGCGTAGATACGTGCGGGTCCCACCATGGGCAGGGGTGCGCCCGCCAGGACGAGGGGTGCGGGCGGGAGGAGGTCATGACCCATGCCGAGAGCCTACGCAGGACGCAGTGCGCGCAGGACGGCGGCGGAGGAACGCCACGCGACGAAGACCCAGGCGACGACAAGGCACACGAACACGGCGAACGAGGCCGCATCCACCGGGGCACTGCCGAGCTGGTCAGCGAGGGCTCCGAAGGAGAGGGACAGTGCGGCCACGGGGAAGACGAACCCCCACCACCCCGGCAGGAAGGGAAGCCCGCCCGCGCGGCGCACTCGGATCAGGCGACCTGCCGCGTAGAGCGTCCACCACAGGCCCAGCCCGATGCCCATCGCCGATACGACGACGCCGAGTGAGATGGCCTCCTCCGACA
>JBIIDD010000119.1:0-4718 GCA_044238565.1 Candidatus Nanopelagicales bacterium | reverse complement strand
TGGTGGCAGCCTGGGTGCTGGAGCAGATGCTCCTCGCGGGCCTGCCCGATGGACTCATGGCCATCGTGCCCGGCGAGGGCCCCGTGGCCGGGCCTCTCGTCATCGACGCGGTCGACCACGTGATGTTCACCGGCTCCACCGCCACGGGCCGGATCGTGGCCGAGCGGTGTGCCAAGCGGCTCGTCGAGTGCACCCTCGAACTCGGCGGCAAGAACGCCATGATCGTGCGTGCGGATGTCGATCCCGCCAAGGCAGCAGAGACAGCCGTGCGCGCCTGCTTCGCCAATGCGGGGCAGTTGTGCATCTCCATGGAGCGCATCTACGTGCACGTCGACGTCTACGACGCCTTCCTTGCGCACTTCATTCCCCGGGTCCTCTCCATGCGCATCGCCTCGGGCCCCGGGTGGGAGGGGGACATCGGCTGCCTCGTGTCGCCCGCGCACCTCGGGCGAGTCAAGGCTCACGTCGACCAGGCCGTCGATCAGGGGGCGACCGTGCTCGCCGGTGGCCGTGCCCGCCCCGACATCGGACCCCTTGCCTTCGAGCCGACAGTCCTCGCAGACGTGACCGAGTCGATGACGCTGTGCCGCGAGGAGACCTTCGGTCCCGTCGCTGCCGTCTATCCGGTGCATGATGATGAGGAGGCGGTGCGCCGCGCCAATGACACGTCGTACGGCCTCAATGCCTCCATCCTCACGCGCGACCTGCGTGCTGGCAGGCGACTCGCGCGGCGTCTGCGCACGGGCTCGGTCAACGTCAATGAGGGGTACGCCGCGTCCTGGGGCTCCACCGCTGCCGCCATGGGCGGCGTGGGGGACTCCGGCCTGGGGCACCGTCACGGCGAAGGCGGACTGCTCAACTACACGGAGCCCCAGGCGATCGCCACGCAGCGACTTCTCGGCTTCGGCCCCCAACTCGGCCTCGACGCGCGACGATGGGGGCAATTCCTCGCCACGGCGGTGGGCACGATGGGTCGGCTGCGGCTCTAGGCTCGGCACGGATCATTGGGAGGCTGATGGTGTCCGGATTCGACTATGACGTCCTCGTCGTGGGCTCTGGCTTCGGCGGTTCGGTCGCCGCGCTGCGCCTCACGGAGAAGGGCTACCGCGTCGGTGTCCTCGAGGCGGGGCGACGCTTCACCGATGCCGACTTCCCGAAGACGTCGTGGCGCCTGCAACGCTTCCTCTGGGCTCCGGCCCTGGGCTGCACGGGCATCCAGCGCATCCACGTCCTGAAGGACGTCGTGGTCCTTGCGGGGGCCGGTGTGGGCGGTGGCTCGCTTGTCTATGCCAACACCCTCTACGTCCCGCCCAAGCGCTTCTTCGAGGATAAGCAGTGGGCGCACATCACTGATTGGGCGAGCGAACTCGCGCCCTACTACGACCAGGCATCCCGCATGCTCGGAGTCGTCACGAATCCCACGATGACTCCGAGCGACGAGGTGATGAAGGCGGTCGCCGATGAGATGGGCGTGGGCCACACCTTCCAGATGACCCCCGTCGGCGTCTACTTCGGCGATGGCCCCGGGGTCACCAAGCCGGATCCCTTCTTCGGCGGTGTGGGTCCCGAGCGCACCGGCTGCACCGAGTGCGGTGAGTGCATGACCGGATGCCGTCACAACGCCAAGAACACACTGCCCAAGAACTACCTCGGCCTCGCCGAATCCGCGGGGGCCGTGGTCCACCCCCTCACGACCGTGACGTCGATAGAGCCACGTCCCGGCGGTGGCTTCACCATCACCACCAAGCGCACCGGGAGCCTTTCGCGGCGCACGCGGACCTTCACCGCGGAGCAGGTCATCATGGCCGCGGGCACCTACAACACTCAGAAGCTCCTGCACCGCATGAAGGACGAGGGCAAGCTGCCGCGGCTCTCACGCATGCTGGGCAGGCTGTCCCGCACTAACTCCGAGTCCATCCTCGGGGCCGTGGCGAGGTCGCCGCAGGCTGATTACACGCGTGGGGTCGCCATCACGTCGAGCTTCTTCCCCGATGACGTGGGCACCCATGTCGAGCCATGCCGCTACGGCAAGGGCTCCAACTCCATGGGCCTGCTGCAGTCGGTCATCACCGTCCCGCGACCGGGGGAGCCGCGCTGGCGCACCTGGACCAAGGAGATCTGGCGCCAGCGAGCCAACGCCGCCTACCTCGTCAACGTACGCAAATGGAGCGAGCGGGCCGTCATCTCCCTCGTCATGCAGCCGGTGGACAACTCCCTCACCCTCACCGGCAAGAGGGGGCGCCTGGGCTGGCGCTTGGCGACCAACAAGGACGAGTCCAATCCCGCCCCGTCGTACATCCCCATCTCCGATGAGGTCGTGCACCGCATCGCCGACCAGATCGATGGTGTGGCCGGATCCAACGCCTTCGACAACTTCGATGCTGTGATGACTGCGCATTTCGTCGGTGGCTGCGTCATCGGGGCCGACGACGAGACCGGTGTCATCGACGCCTACCACCGGGTGTTCCACTACCCCGGACTGCACATCGTCGACGGCTCAGCGATCACCGCCAACCTAGGTGTCAATCCCTCGCTCACCATCACCGCTCAGGCCGAGCGCGCCATGGCGATGTGGCCCAACAAGGGCGAGCAGGATTCGCGTCCTGAGCTCGGCTCCGCCTATGTGACGCTCGAGGCTGTGACGCCCAAGAATCCCTTCGTGCCCGATCACGCGCCCGGAGCCCTGAGGCTGCCCATCGTCGAGGTGCGCTAGCAGGTGTCCCTCGCCGCGCCCCACAAGGGCGGCGGTGCCCGTCGCTCGGCACTCGGCGACGTACGTCACTCGCCTCGCTTCCTGGCGCTCATGCTCGTCATGCTCGTCGCTGCGGTGGGCTATGGCGCTCGGGATACCGCTCGCCTGCGCTTCGCGACCGAACTCACCGGTGATGCGAGTGGGATCGGAATCGCGGCCACCCTCTTCGCCTTCGGCCTGGCCCTCGGCGGGTTGGCGGGCGGCTGGATCGTGGATCGGTTCGATCCGCGCCGCGCCCTGGCTGCGGGCATGGTGCTGCAGGGCGTGGGGAGCTTCGTCACGGTTGCACTGCTGCTTGGGGGTGTGGGGGACTTCGGGCCCTACGGGGCCATCTCGCTCGTCGACGGATTCTTCGCGGGAGCATGCATACCCGCCTTGGCGACCACTCAGGCAGCCATGGTTCCCATGGGCGCGCGTGGGTCGGCCGAGATCATCAGCATCCTGCGCCTCGGTGTCGGCGCTGTCCTGGGCATCCTCGTGGCTGGCGCGATCTCGAACACGGCAGTAACGCTGGTCGCTGTCGGATGCCTCATGTGTGCTGTGGCCATTCCGATTCTGGTGATCACGCGACCGGTCCATGTGCCTCTTCGGACGAAGATGGGCGAGGGGCGTGTCCTCGAGACGCTTCGCGGACTTCCGGTGCTCAGGCGAGTGGTCATCGCCGATCTCGTGCTGTGCGTGGTCATTCCCACGCAGTTCACGAACCTTCTCCTCGCTGATCGGCAGGAGGAGGCCTACGTCCAACCGGCGCTCATCGGCGGCATCCTCGGCGTGCTCGTGGGTCGGCTCGTGCTTTCCCTCACCGGGTCGCATGGGGCCGTCCGCAGCCAACTCCTCGGCAGTGATGGAGCATTCGTCGTCCTCGCGTTCCTCGGTGTCGCGCTCCTCGCGGCGGATGTGGCCTTTGCATCGCCTTGGATCCCGGCCCTTGTCCTCTTCGTCGGAGGAGGCCTCAATGCATACACCCAGGGGCTCCTGGCCGCGCTCGTGCAGCAGCAGGTGCCCGATGACGCGCGCGGGCGCCTGACCGGCGGGATGGCGGCGGCCCGCAGCCTTCTCATTGCGGGGTCTGCGGCGGTCTTGACGGCAGTGATCCTGCCTCTCTCGGTCATCGGCGCGACCGCCTTCGTCGCGGTGGTAGGCCTCGTGGCACTGGTGGCTCTTCGCGGCTTCCGCGGCATCACGGCCGTCGCGGGATGAAGCCAGCCGACCTTCGGTTACCTCACGCGAGTGCCCCCGTCCCCCGGTCAGATCCGTCGGCACCTGCTGACATGGCAGCGGGGCCGGTCCAAGGGACCGGCCCCGCTGCGTGGGACTGCTAGACGCCTGCGGCCTGCGAGACCGCGCGCTTGGTGAGCACCTTGGCGAGGTGCTCGCGGAACTCCGCCGACGCGTGCAGGTCGCTCGTCGGCCGGGTGCCGTCTGCGGCGTTGGCCGCGGCGGCAGCGATCGCATCAGACGTGGCGGCCGCCCCGGCGAGTGCAGCCTCGACGCTGCTGGCGCGCACGGGGGAGGGCCCCATGTTCGTCAGAGCGACGCGCGCCTCCGAGATAGTGCCGTTCTGCCGCTTGACCGCAGCCGCGACGCCGACCGTCGCCCAGGCCTGGGCGGTGCGGTTGAACTTCTCGTAGTGGGTGCTCCACCCGTCGCCGAGCTTGGGCACCTTGACCGCGACGAGGATCTCGTCGGGCTCGAGAGCGCTCGTGAAGTAGTCGACGAAGAAGTCCTTCGCCGCGATCTCACGGGTGCCCTTCGGTCCCTTGGCGACCATGGTGGCGTCCAGCGCCAGCGCCACGGTCGGCAGGTCGCCGGCCGGATCGGCGTGGGCCAGGGATCCGCCGAAGGTGCCGCGATGGCGGATGGCCGGATCGGCCACCGTGCCCGCCGCCTGGGCGAGCAGCGGTGCATGCTGCTTCACCAGGGCGTCGTTCATCACCTCGTAGTGGGTTGCGTTGGCTCCCACGAC
>JBIIDD010000118.1:0-4730 GCA_044238565.1 Candidatus Nanopelagicales bacterium | reverse complement strand
ACCGGGATACCTGCGACGTAAGCGCCCCCCGTCACGGCACCACCTGCAGCGGCCGCGACTGCGGGATCGACGATGACCTCGCCGGTCGTCGGGTCGACGACCGGCTCTGCCGCGATGACCTGGCCGGTCTCGGGATCCACGACCACGGCTGCGCCACCTCCATCGACGGCCACGTCGGTCGTGCCACCTCCCGTGGTGGCGCCACCGGTGGTGCCTCCCCCCGTCGTGCCTCCCCCTGACGTCGTGCCACCGGTCGTGCCCCCGCCGGAGCCACCGTTGCCGCCGCCACCGCCGGAACCTCCGCCGCCTGCCGTCTCCGCCGCCGTCCCGCACTGGGTCGGGCCCTTGGCATCGCACGCGGGAGGCTGCGGGGCCGTCTTGGCCAGGGTGTTGGTGCCATCGGCCGAGAACGTCGGGTTGCTGCACTTCGCGATGTTGATGTTCTCTACCACTGCGCCGGGGATGCGCTTGATCTGATCGAAGCCGGCCTGCACCAGGTTGATCGGCAGTGGCGAGTAGCCGAGCGCATCCGCCTGCTGCTGGCCCTGACACAGGAAGTAGTTGGCGAAGTCCGCGAGCGTGTTGCCCTTCTCATTGCTGAAGCCGTTATCCAAGCTCGTCGGGATGACCATGTAGCTGTACGACGACAGCGGATAGGCACGCTTGTCGTTGCTGGCATACACCCCGCTGAGGTTGGACGTCAGATCTGAGTTGATCTTGGCACCGAGGAGTCCGACGGCAACCGCCTCGGCAGTGGGCAGGACGTAGAAGCCCGCCTTGTTGAGAACCTTCGCAGCGGGGAAGCCAGCAGACTTCGCGTAGGAGTACTCGACGTAGGTGATCGCTCCGACGCTCTGGTCCTGCTTGACGTAGCCGGAGACACCGAGTGAACCGCTCTGGGCCACGAAGCCCGTGCTGCTCGGGAAGTTCGAGGTGAAGCCACACGGCGTACCTCGGCCGACTTTCTGGCAGTAGGCGTTCCAGATGGCGGGGTACTGGGAAGCGAGCCATGTGGTGAACTGCGCCGACGTGCCGGAGCCGTCCGAGCGGATAACCGGGACCACCTTGATCGGCGGCAGCGTCAGACCCGGATTGTCGGCCTTGATCGCAGCGTCGTCCCACTTCGTGATGACGCCGGTGAAGATCTTGGCGATGGTCTCACCGGAGAGACGCAGCTGCGTGACCCGGTTGGGGCCGATCTTGAGGTTGTACATGAAGGCCGTACCGCCCGCGACGATCGGCATGTAGGCGAAGGGCCGCGACGGCAACGGGTCGACGACGTTGCCATCCTTGAGCCCGTAGGGGATTTCGGAGACCGCGAAGTCGACGGTCCCGTTGCGGAACTGGTTACGGCCATCGGACGATCCCGATGCCTGGTAGTCGATACGCATTCCGTACTGATTGACGTTGCGCCGCCACTGGTCCATGGCGTTGGCGCTCCAGGTCGAGCCAGAGCCAGACACGGGCACATAGCTCGCGGCGGACGCCGGGACGATGGGGGCAATGAGGACGGCACCGAGGGTGAGGACAGCCGCGCTGAGCAGGCGCTTCATGAGGAGTCTCCGAAGTCGAGGGATCGGGGGCTAGACGACGGTGTCGCGAGAGCCTCATGTGAGGCGACTCGAGACGCCTCCCTCTTGGTGAACCTTTGGGAATCCTCACGTGAACGCTTCGCCCGACGCTTCTGCTGCGACTTCGACAGGTTGCCCGGCCCGCGGCCCCCGATGACGCGCGCGATGATGAAGAGGATGAGGACGAGGAACATGAGCACCGCGGCCGTGCCAAAGCCCCGGGCGATCATCGTGGGCTCGGGAGACTTGACGAACTCGAAGGTCGCCAGCGGCAGGGAGACCATCGGTCCCGTCGCCGGGTTGAGGTTCAGCGCTGCGGTGAATCCGGCCGTGAGGAGGACCGGGGAGGTCTCGCCCACACCGCGCGCGGTGCCCAGGATGATCGCGGTCATCAGCCCGGAGCGGGCCGTTGGAAGCGTGACGTGCCAGACCGTGCGCCACTGACCGGCGCCCAGGGCGTAGGCGGCCTCCTTGAGATTGCCCGGCACGAGACGCAGGACGACGTCGGACGCGCGAATGATGATGGGAAGCATCATCACGCTGATTGCCATGGCCGCAGCGAACCCGGACTTGTCGAACCCGAGGATGAGAATGAGTGACGCATAGATGAACAGGCCGGCAACGATCGAGGGAAGGGCGGTCATCGCCTCCGAGATGGTCCGCACGAAGCGTGCGAAGGGTCCCGGCATCTCGTTCATGTAGACCGCACAAGCGACCCCGAGCGGGATCACGATCGACAGGGCGATGGCGATCATGATGAGCGTTCCTGCGATGGCGTGGAGGATGCCGCCAGCGGTCAGCGGATCCAGTGGACCAGCGTTCTGCATGTCCTGCGTGAAGAAGTTGATGTTGGTGAGTGCTTCCCAGCCACGAATCACCGTGAAGGTAACGACGAAGACCAGTGCCATCAGCAGGGTGAAGGCCAGGCTTTGGATCATCACGGCGGCGAGGCGGTCCTTGACGGCCGAGAAGTCCTCGTCCAGGGAGACGAGCACCGCATAGAGGGCCACGAAGGCGAGGTAGGCCACCACAAGGAATCCGAGCCACCCGCTGAAGGGCAGCAGGGTGAAGAGCAGGGCTGCCACCCCAAAGCCGGCGATGGCCGCACCCACGAGTGAGAGCATGTCCGAGCGACGGAAGCCGCCGATCCGTCTCGGCTTCAGGTCCGGCGGAGTCGGTGTGCGCTGGGGCAGCGTCGTACGCCGGCCCGGAGTGCCCGAGGCCAGCTTGTCGAGGTCATCGATGGATGCGGTCATGTCAGCCGTCCGTCGCTGCGCCAGATCGCGACCTCGCCACGATGGAGGATGCGATGAAGTTGACGATGAGGGTGATGATGAAGAGGGCGAGGCCGGCTGCCATCAACGCTGAGGTGCCGAAGGGGGTGGCCTCGCCGTAGCGAAGTGCGATGAGCGCCGAGACGGAGTTGGTGCCGTTCTGCAGGATGTTCGGCTGGAAGACGAAGACCGGGGAGATGATCATGAAGACCGCGATGGTCTCTCCGAGTGCCCGACCGAGGCCGAGCATCGTGCCACCGATCATGCCGCCCTTGCCGAAGGGCAGGACGACGGAGCGGATCATTCCCCACTTCGTGGCTCCCAGCGCGTAGGCACCCTCCCGCTCACCGACAGGTGCCTGAGAGAAGACCTCGCGCATGACCGAGGTCGTGATGGGCGCGACCATGAGTGCGACGACGATGCCCGCGATGAACGTCGACGAGGTGAAGACCGTTGCTGTCGACAGCGGGTCATCGGGGTCGCTTCCATCGACGGCGAAGATGGGGATCCAGCCGAAGTAGGTGGAGATCCAACGCGCCAACCCGATGATCTGGCCCTGGAGGAAGAAGAATCCCCAGAGCCCGAAGACCACACTGGGCACAGCGGCCATGAGGTCGACGAGGCTGATCAGGGTCTGCTTGATCCGCCGGGGGCTGTACTCGGAGATGTAGAGCGCGACTCCCGTGGAGAGCGGCACCGCGAAGAAGATCGCTGTGAGGGCGATGAGGACCGTCCCGCTCAGGACGGCGGCGATGCCGAAGTTGCCACCGTCCGGCTCCCACGCCTGCGTCGTGATGAAGGAGAAGCCCGCCTGGCTCAACGCCTGCAGCGCGCGGATGGTGAGGAAGACTCCGACGAGAGCCATGATGAGCAGCACGAGCGCGCCGCTGGCACTCACACCACCCCGGAAGAAGCGATCACTCTTGCTGCGAGTGGTCGTGAGTTCACGTGGCTCGACCGAGGCCGGGCCATCGTCATGGCGCGGCGGGAGGAAGGTCGTGGCCACGCCGTGACTCTTTCCACCCTTGCTGACGCCGTCTCGACAGAAGGCAGAACTGCACTTGACGAGTAGGTGAACGGCAGCACCCACCTTGGCGGGCTCCGGAGTTCGCAAGGAGCAAGGTGACACCTGACGCAAAGGTGAACGACTGGCGTCATGTGAATGGCATCACGGCGACACCCATATGGCGTGCATCCAACTTCGTGGCAGATCACACTATGCGCGTGCCTCTCACCGAAGCTCCCGTCGTCAGCCGCGCGCGTGCACTTGCGGCTGAGATCCTGAGCGGTGACCCGGAGCTGCACGAACACGCCTCCCGCACAGCGAGGCGAGCCGCTGAACTGGCCCAGCGAATCCCCGGGACTCGGGCCACCGATGTCGTGGCGGCTGCATGGCTCCACGACATCGGTTACGCCGCCCCCCTAAGGCGGACCGGCTTCCACCCCCTGGACGGCGCGCTCTTCCTCATAGGGGAGGACTGGCCCGAGCGGATCGTGCGCCTCGTCGCTCACCACTCCTATGCCTCAATGGAGGCACCGTTCTACGGCGTAGGCCATCACATGGGGGTGATCGAGCCCGTCAGCGGAGTCGACGCAGACATCCTGACGAGCGCGGACCTCGGCGGAGGCGCTGGGGATCCCACTCCCTCGGTTGCGGAGCGGCTGGAGGCCATGCGCATCGAGGAGGAGCAGGTCGGGATCGTGCCGGCAGAAGTGCGGAGCGAGCGCTACGCCGCCCTCCTCGCGGCTCACCGGAGGGTCGAAGGACTCGTCTAGGCGACAGCCCTCCTTCATCGGAAGTTCATCCCACCGGCAAGTGGGATCCACCTGCGGCGTGTGGCATTCGTGCGTGGACAGTCAGCTGCTGCGCTACTCCCGCGACTGC
>JBIIDD010000117.1:0-4734 GCA_044238565.1 Candidatus Nanopelagicales bacterium | reverse complement strand
ACCGCTAGGGCACGGGATCCCGGGCGTCGTATCTCAGGAATGCCGGGACGGCCGCCACGAGCGCCCCGGTGAAGACGAGGCAGAGCAATCCTCCGGAGACGGCGGACACGGTCTCGCCGAAGACCCCGGCCACAGCACCGGCCTCGACGTCACCGAGACGCGGCCCGCCCACCACGACAACCGTGAAGATGCCCTGCAGCCGCCCGCGATAGTCGTCGGGTGTCGCCGCCTGCAGGATCGTCGAGCGGAAGATCGCGCTCACCGAGTCTGCTCCACCCGCGATGGCGAGCAGGACGAGCGCCACGGGGAGCTCGCGGACGAGCCCGAAGACCGCGATGGCGCCGCCCCAGATGCAGATGGAGATGACGACAGCGAGCCCCTGGCGACGGACCTTGCCGAGCGGCCCGGAGAGGACGGTGGCGACGATGGATCCCACAGCGGGTGCGGCGGACAGGAGCCCCACGATGAGGGCGACATCGGCGAGCGAGCCGCCGTACCAAGCCGTGGCGATGGCGGGGAAGAGCGCGCGCGGCATGCCGAAGACCATCGCGACGATGTCGAGGTAGAAGGACATCTGCAGGTTGCGCTTGCCCTTGAGGAAGCGGATCCCCTCGAGCACACTGCGCCATCCGCGCGCGGCATCGGGCGCCACACCCTCCGGTGGGAGCGACGGCAAGCGCCACATGGCCCAGACAGCGATGCCGAAGACGACGAGATCGAGGAGGTAGACCGTCGACACCGTGCCGGTGCCGGCGATGAGGAAGCCCGCGATCACCGGCCCGATCGTGAAGGCAAGCCCCCAGGTCAACGTATTGAGCGCATTGGCCGCGGGCAGCAGGTGCATGGGCACCAGCCGGGGCACGATGGCCTGACGCGCCGGATTGGCGACGGCGAAGAAGCCCGACTGCACCGCGATGATCGCGTAGAGCAGGGCGACCGAGTCTGCTCCAGCGAGGGACTGCAGGACGAAGGCCAGCGTGCTGGCCCACAGCCCCACGGTCGCGATGAGCGCCACCTTCCGGCGATCGAAGCGGTCGACCAGGGCACCGCCGTAGAGGCCGAGGACGATGAGCGGCACGAGTTGGAAGAGACCGGTGAGGCCGACCGCCCACGAGGATCCGGTGAGGTCATAGACCTCGAGGGCGACGGCCACCGCGGTCATCTGCTGACCCGCCGTGCCGACGCTGTGACCGATCCACAGGCGCCGGAAGGGGGCGCTCTCGCGCAGGGGGGTGAGGTCGACGAAGATTCGGGCCATCGTGGCGCCCCTCAGGGCGAGAGTCGCTCGACGACCCACGCTCCCGCGTCGTCGAGCCCGCCATCGCGCACGCGGCGATAGCGGAGCCGATCATGCAGGCGAGACTCGCGTCCCTGCCAGAACTCCACGGACTCGGGTACGACGATCCACCCGCCCCAGAAGTCCGGGAGCGGGACGTCACCAGGGAAACGCTCGAGCAGCTCCGCGTGCCGCTCGTCGAGCACCGCGCGATCGGCGATGACCTCGGACTGCCGGCTCGCCCACGCTCCGAGGCGCGATCCGTGCGGACGCGAGGCGAAGTAGTCAGCGGCCTCATCGCGCGACACCTCGATGGTCGTGCCGACGACAACGACCTGGCGATGCAGGGGCAGCCACGGGAAGACGCATGCAGCGCGGCGCGTGGCTTCGAGCTCGCGTCCCTTGCGTGAGCCGAGGTTGGTGTAGAAGGCAAAGCCTCGCGCGTCGGCCTCCTTGAGCAGCACGGTGCGCGCACTCGGCACCCCCTCGGCCGACACCGTGGAGAGGACCATGGCATTGGGCTCCACGATCCCCTCCGCGACCGCGTCTGCCAACCACTGCCGGAATTGCGCGAGGGGATTCGGGGCGAGGTCTGCCTCGACCAGGGTGCCCCGGTCATAGGCCAGGCGCATCGCCCTCAGGTCGTGCTCGTCCGTCACGGGCCGATCCCATCACGAACGGGCCGGATGAGCACTGGCGGCACCCGGCCCAGAGGCCGTGGGGTTGAATGGAGCCATGAGCGACTTCGTGCCGGGACTCGAGGGCGTCGTCGCCTTCGAGACGCAAATCGCCGAGCCGGATCGTGATGGCGGTTCCCTGCGCTATCGCGGCGTAGACATCGAAGACCTCGTGGGGCGGGTGTCCTTCGGCAACGTGTGGGGACTCCTCGTCGACAACGAGTTCAACCCGGGTCTCCCGCCCGCCGAGCCCTATCCGATTCCGGTCCACTCCGGCGACGTGCGCGTCGACGTGCAGTCGGCCATTGCGATGCTCGCGCCGGGGTGGGGCCTCAAGCCGCTGCTCGACATCGATGACGACACGGCACGAGAGAACCTCGCGCACGTCTCCGTCATGGCGATGTCCTTCGTGGCGCAGGCCGCCCGCGGCCTCGGCGTACCCATGGTCCCCCAGACCCGCATCGACGATGCGAGCACGATCGTGGAACGCTTCATGACGCGCTGGCGCGGAGAGCCGGACCCTCGCCACGTCCAGGCCGTCGACGCCTACTTCGTCTCCGCGGCCGAGCACGGCATGAACGCCTCGACCTTCACGGCGCGCGTCATCGCATCGACCGGTGCGGACGTGGCGGCGGCCATCTCGGGCGCCATCGGCGCCATGAGCGGTCCACTGCACGGCGGTGCGCCCTCACGCGTGCTCGGCATGATCCAGGAAATCGAGCGCACCGGCGACGCCGAGGGATACGTCCGCGGCGTACTCGACCGAGGCGAGCGACTCATGGGCTTCGGACACCGCGTCTATCGCGCTGAGGATCCGCGCGCCCGCGTGCTGCGCCGGACCGCCCAGGAGCTCGACGCCCCCCGCTACGAGGTCGCCCTCGCACTCGAGACTGCGGCTCTCGCCGAGCTGCGCTCACGCAGACCTGACCGCATCCTCGAGACCAACGTGGAGTTCTGGGCGGCGATCATGCTCGACTTCGCCGAGGTGCCCGCTCAGATGTTCACGTCGATGTTCACGTGCGCGCGACTCGCGGGTTGGAGCGCGCACATCCTGGAGCAGAAGCGCACGGGTCGACTCGTGCGCCCGTCGGCGCGGTACGTCGGCCACGGACCGCGCATCCCCGAGGCCGTGCCCGGCTGGGACGCGCAGATGGTCGCCCCATCGGGCTACACCCCCTCGACACGCGAATCCCGGCCGACCTCCGTCCGTCGCTGAAGGACGCACTGCGTAGCCTTGCCGGGTGACCGACGACATCACCATCCCCGCTGATCTCCTGCCCCGTGACGGCCGCTTCGGCGCCGGACCTTCGAAGGTACGCCGCGAGCAGGTGAGCGGCCTGCTCGATGTCGCCGGCACCTACCTCGGCACTTCGCACCGGCAAAAGACCGTCAAGTCGCAGGTGGGCCGACTCCGCGCGGGCCTGTCGGATCTGTTCTCCCTGCCCGACGGATATGAGGTGATCCTCGGCAACGGCGGGTCGACCGCCTTCTGGGATATCGCGACCTTCGGTCTCATCCGCGATCGCGCCCAGTTCCTCTCCTTCGGTGAGTTCGGTGCGAAGTTCGCGACGGCCGCCAAGGACGCGCCGCACCTCGGCGACCCCACCATCATCAAGTCCGATCCCGGTGACGCACCTGCCTTCGCCGCCGAGGCGGGGATCGACGCCTACTGCGCCCCGCACAATGAGACATCGACCGGCGTCGCGATCACCCCCGTGCGCGTGCCCGGTGCTGACGCGGGTGCGCTCGTGCTCACCGATGCCACGTCAGGAGCAGGTGGCCTGCCGCTCGACGCTTCGCAGACCGACGTCTACTACTTCGCCCCGCAGAAGAGCTTCGGGTCAGACGGCGGCCTGTGGTTGGCGCTCATGTCCCCCGCCGCCCTCGCACGGGTCGAGGAGATCTCGGCGAGCGGACGCTGGACCCCCGCCTTCCTCGACCTATCCATCGCCGTCGACAACTCCCGGCAGGACCAGACCTACAACACCCCGGCGCTCGCCACGATCTACCTCATGGCGGAGCAGGTGGACTGGTTCCTCGGCAACGGCGGCCTGGACTGGTGCACCGCGCGCACGGCCGAATCGTCCGGGATTCTCTACGACTGGGCCGAGGCGAGCCCGGTGGCACAGCCCTTCGTCACCGACCCGGCCAAGCGCTCCGCCGTGGTGGCGACGATCGACTTCGACGACAGCATCGATGCCACACGCATCACCAAGGCGCTGCGCGCCAACGGCATCGTCGACACCGAGCCCTACCGCAAGCTGGGACGCAATCAGATTCGTGTTGCCGTGTTCCCCGCGGTTGAGCCCGATGATGTCCGACAGTTGACGCGCTCGATCGACTACGTCGTAGCCCAGCTCACGTGACCGACGATGGGGTGCTGCACCCCGTCGTGAGGCCCATCAGGGATCGCACGACCCTGCTTGCCTATGCCCAACTGGGACTTCTCGGATGGTTCGTCTATGCCTTCGGCGCATCCCTCACGCTGCTGCGCGATGATGAGGGACTCTCACGTACGGCCGCCTCACTCCTGAGCATCTCGCTTGCCGCTGGCGGCACGCTCGGCAGCTTCCTCGCCGCGTCTATCGTCCGGCGCTGGGGTCGCGGGGCGATGCTCCGGGCCGGAGCATTGGCCATCGCCACCGGCACCCTGCTCTACATCTCCGATGGACCGCTGTGGTTGGTGGCCACGGGCCCCTTCATCGGTTCACTGGGGGCCAGCTTCTGTGCCGTCGGCGTCAGCGCCTACCTCGAGGCGCGACAGGGTGCTGCGGCGGATGC
>JBIIDD010000116.1:0-4745 GCA_044238565.1 Candidatus Nanopelagicales bacterium | reverse complement strand
CGCGTGCAGGCACATCAGCGCCGCGCAGGTCGGCGGTCTTGCGCCGGCCGACCTCGGTCTCGACGGCGTAGCCGTGCTCCACCAGCCACCGGGCGCTCTCGGCCTCGATCGCGACGAGTTCCTCGGACGTAAGCGTGTCGCGCCAGGCGCCTTCGCGTCCGTCGGTGATGTGGTTGGAGGTGACGCGCAAGTCGTCGTCCACCCCGCGCTCGCGTGCCGCCTTGGCCCGCTCCTCCTGGGCGGCCAGGTCGACCTCGGACACGATCGTGGCGACTCGCGCGTCATCGACCGGGATGCCGAGATAGTCGGCCAGGGTCCTCACGAGGCCGGGCACATCGTCGCGGAAGTCCTCGTAGCGGCCGATCCACACGTCGGACTTGGAGGTCCAGAACTCGTCCCCCCGCAACTCCCTCCGGACGATGAGCCTGCTCGGGCGAGCGCCACGCTCCGGATCGTCGGGCTTGTAGCGGCCCTTGCGATAGAGCGAGGCGACGACATCTCGCGGATCCCGGTAGGTGTAGAGGTAGCGCGCACCGTCGTCGGGGAAATCCTCTCGATCCAGGGCCGGGCGGAAGTGCACCTTCGCCATGAGCAGATCATCGGGATTCGCGGCAGCGGCTGGGTATTCCTCCGTGGAGACGCCCCTCGGATTGCGCAGGCCGGGTGCTCCGTCGAGCAACTGCCGGGTGATCTGCCACACGAGTGTGGAGCCGGAGCGGTGCATACCGCAGACGAGGACGAGCACGTCGGCAGTCTAGGTGCCCGACCCGGCCAGGTATGCGATGGCCGCGCCCGCGGCTCGAGCGACGTCGTCGGCGCTGGCGCTGGGTCCCGAGGGTCCCGCGGGTGGCTCCACCGCGAGGTCGGACTCCGACCCGACGATGATCGCCGACGTCGATCGCAGCACGGCGACATCGTCCTCGGCCCAGGCGGTGACACGGGGCACCCATGACTCTGGGATGCGCACGGGAGCACCGCGGTCGGGACGTGCGGCGAAGGCGTCGCGCACGATGCGGGCGCGCAGAGCCCGCATATCGGGGCTGTCCGCCTTGGTCGAATCGATCTGGCGGTTGAGGGCAGCCATCACGAGCACCTCAGGCTCGGTGAGGCCCACGTTGGCCTCGAGGTCGTCGATCGCCGGGGGAGTCTCAGGCAGCACGGACCCGACGTCGAGCGCCCGACGGAATCGGTGCCACAGCTCGTCGGGTGCCGCGCCCCGACGGGGCACGGTGACCACGCTCACAGTGCGCGCCAGGGGTGCCCAGCGCCCGACCAGACCGCCGATCGCATAGGCCCGCCAGAAGGTCTGCTCGGGATCGTCATCCCAGCGTCGAGCGAGTGCGCTCGCGGAGCCCTCGCCTCGCCGCTCGGCCTGCTGTTGGAGGTAGCTCGAGAAGCTGGTCGATCGCCCATTGCGGATGTGCTGCTGCCATGAGCTCGGCAGCACGCGCCCGAGATCGCGGGCGGTGATGATCACGTGCGTGTTGGGCACGCCGAGGGAGTCCACGAGTTGGCGCGCTGCCGTGGGGTCGACGACGGAGAGGGCCTCTCCGGAGACGATTGCCGTGCCGTCCCAGTCCTGCACCTTGCGCCGTAGTCGCTCCCAGGCGGAGGTCTGGCCCTCGGCCCGCGCGGGGGCAACCCAGGGGAAGCTCTGCGTGCCGAGGAGGCCGTAGGCGGCCGCCTCGTGGTTGTAGATCTCCCTGCGGCCCTGCAGTCGCGTCGGGTAGAGCACGCCATCGCGCTTCAGCTCGCCGGACAGGCGCGCGAGCACCCGCTGCAGGTACGTCGTACCCGACTTCTGCGTGCCGATGTGCAGCAGCAGGCGATCTGCCACGTGGTCTCCCAAGAGCCGGGGCGCCCGGGCGCCCGGAGGTCACATCCTCGCACGCAGGAGCCCCGTGGCAGGCTTCGCACGTGCGCGTCGCGATCATTGGCAACTTCGACGGCGTCCACGGCGGCCATCGGGCGCTCATCCGGCGGGCCAGGGAATTCGCGGGCGACGGGCCGGGAGACCGCGTGGTCGCCGTGACCTTCGATCCTCACCCGGCCGCTGTGCTTCGCCCGGACCAGGCCCCCGCTTCTCTCACGTCGGTGCAGCGCAGGGCGGATCTCCTGCGCGAGGCCGGCGCCGACGAGGTCGTCGTCCTGCATTTCACCCGCGATCTGGCATCGCGCAGCCCCGAGGAGTTTGCGCGCCTCCTGCGCGATGACCCGGCGATCGCTGCAGACGCAGTCATCGTCGGCGACAACTTCCGCTTCGGTGCGAAGGCGGCCGGTGACACCGCCATGCTCACCTCCCTGGGGCGCGATCTTGGCTTCGCTGTCGAGGTGCTCCCCCTGATCTCCGAGGCGATCCCCGGCGACGCTGATGGCGCATGGTCCTCCACGCGAATCCGCGAGCGCATTGCGGCGGGCGACCTGGTGGCGGCGTCCACGATGCTCGGCAGGCCGCACCGACTCGAGGGCGTCGTCGTACGCGGGGATCAACGCGGTCGTGAGCTGGGCTACCCGACCGCCAACGTCGAGGTGGAGCCCGACATGGCGATCCCGCCCGATGGGGTCTATGCCGGCTGGCTCGTCGTGGCGGGGGAGCCCTTGCCTGCGGCAATCTCGATCGGCACCAACCCGCAGTTCGCAGGATCTGAGCGCAGGGTGGAGGCCTACGCCATCGGCCGCGACGATCTCGACATCTACGGCGCCCTCGTCGCCGTAGACCTGGTGGTCGGCTTGCGCGGCCAGGAGGTCTTCGCCTCCGTAGAGGACCTGGTCGAGCAGATGGGCCGGGATGTCGCCGCTGCCCAGGCAGCCCTCGGCGGCTGATACCCTGCTCCCCGACGGTCCTAGGGCGGGCGCCCGAGGACTCGTGACGACCCCGTCGGGGTCACCGCCTGCTGGTCGAGCCACCTGGCTCGGGGCCGAGGCGGCCGACGCGCCCGAGAGGACATCATGTCGCTGGATAGCGCCGTTAAGAAGCAGATCATTTCCGAGTACGGCTCCTCGCCCGAGGATACGGGCAGCCCCGAGGTCCAGATCGCGATGCTCACGCGTCGCATCAGCGATCTCACCGAGCACCTGAAGACCCATAAGCACGACCATCACTCGCGTCGTGGTCTGCTCATCCTGGTCGGCCAGCGCCGACGTCTCCTCCAGTACCTCCAGCGCACGGACATCGCGCGCTACCGCTCGATCATCGAGCGGCTCGGGATCCGTCGTTGACGGATCCGCAACGGCTCGGGATCCGTCGTTGACGGATCCGCAACGGCTCGGGATCCGTCGTCGACGGATCCGGGGATAACTGAATAGTCATCACTCACACGACGCCGCGCCGCCCACGATCGGTCGGTCCTCGGTAGTGGCTCCCGGGTTGCATGACCCGGCGGCCTCGATCGAAGACCGCTCCCGATAGGGCGACCACCCCGATGTCTTCGACCTGACGGTCGCGCATCGCTGTGGTTATGACGGCGCGCGTCCGGTCGCTTGCGACCGTCGCCCTAAGGAGTTTCCCGTGGAGGGTTCCCTCACCACTGCCGAGGCCGTGCTCGATAACGGCTCGTTCGGCACTCGCACGATCCGTTTCGAGACCGGTCGCCTGGCACGCCAGGCCGCCGGCAGCGTCGCCGCGTTCCTGGACGACGACACCATGGTGCTGAGCGCCACCACCGCGTCGAAGCAGCCCAAGGAGCACTTCGACTTCTTCCCCCTCACGGTCGACGTCGAGGAGCGGATGTACTCGGTGGGCCGGATCCCCGGCTCGTTCTTCCGCCGCGAGGGTCGCCCGACCGAGGATGCGATCCTCACCTGCCGGCTCATCGACCGTCCGTTGCGTCCGTCCTTCGTCAAGGGCCTGCGCAATGAGATCCAGATCGTCGTCACCGTGCTCTCGCTCAATCCCGATGACCTGTACGACGTGCTCGCGATCAATGCGGCGTCCGCGTCGACCCAGATCGCTGGGCTTCCCTTCTCCGGGCCCATCGGTGGTGTCCGCGTGGCGCTCATCGACGGCCAGTGGGTCGCCTTCCCGCGTCACTCCGACCTCGAGCGTGCTGTCTTCGACATGGTCGTCGCCGGCCGTGTGGTCGGTGATGACGTGGCGATCATGATGGTGGAGGCCGAGGCCACCACCGGCACGATCGACATGATCGCCGGCGGAGCGAAGGCTCCGACGGAGACGGTCGTGGCCGAGGGGCTCGAGGCATCGAAGGTCTTCATCCGGGCCCTGTGCGAGGCGCAGCAGTCACTGGCTGATGCGGCTGCCAAGCCGGTCGGAGACTTCCCCGTATTCCTCGACTATGGCGACGATGTCTACGCCGCCGTCTCCGACTTCGCGTCCGCCAAGGTGGCCAAGGCGCTCACGATCGTGGGCAAGGCTGAGCGCGAGGACGCCCTCGACGCCATCAAGGCCGAGGTCGTGGCTGGCCTGTCCGGCCAGTTCGAGGGTCGCGAGAAGGAGATCAGCGCGGCGCTGCGCAGCGTGACGAAGAACAGCGTGCGCGAGCGCGTCCTGCGCGACAAGGTCCGCATCGATGGCCGTGGTCCTCGCGATATCCGCGTGCTCGCGGCAGAGGTCGACGTGCTGCCGCGCGTGCACGGCTCGGCTCTCTTCGAGCGAGGCGAGACGCAGATCCTGGGCGTGACCACGCTCAACATGCTCAAGATGGAGCAGTGGCTCGACACCCTTTCGCCCGACAACCGCAAGCGCTACATGCACAACTACAACTTCCCGCCCTACTCCACCGGTGAGA
>JBIIDD010000115.1:0-4790 GCA_044238565.1 Candidatus Nanopelagicales bacterium | reverse complement strand
CGTGGCTCGCGGGACTGCTCGTCGTCGGCTTCGCGAGCGTGCGCGCGACGATCACCGCCGGCCTGGATCCCGACGCGGGCGCGGAGCGGCTCATCTACGGCGCCCTGGCGGCGGTCAGCCTCGTCGGAGCGGTCTTCGCTGCCGGCAAGCTGCTGCAGGGCCTGGCCGAGCGACGCGATGTCCAGCGTGGTCACTATCGCCGCGGACTGCACGTCATCGGGCAGGACGGCCTGCTCATTGCCGGACGCGACCGCCACACGTGGGTGCCTCGCGAGAAGTTGCCGCCCGCGACCAATGTGACAGACCAGACCGGCGGGGGCACTGCCCCGCCCGCGTACGCGTACTTCATCGTCGACGACACGGGGCGCATGGATCGCCTCGACTGCGGCGTCCTCACCAAGACGGCACTGTGGATGTGGGCCGAGCACGGGCAGTTGCCCGAGGGCAACGGCTGGGTGTGAACGCTTAACTCGTGATCTCGGCGATGCGCGTGCGCACGTCGAAGAGGTAGACGAGCGCCACGACGATGCCGGCAATGCCGATGATGCCCAGGGTGAGGCCCGGGATGAGGCCCGTGAGCATCGCGATGCCGGTGAGCAGGAGCCACAGCAACTTGGACACTCGGCCCACGGCGGGAAAGGCCTGCGCCGGGCGCCGGACGCAGTCGACGAATGCCCAGATCTTCACCACCCCGAAGACGACCCACAGGATGGTTTCGACGAGATTTTGGGTGAGATCGAACATCCCTCCAACGTACGCGCCCCACCTGCATTTCGCAGGCGGGGCGCGCAGATGGGATCGAGGGATCAGATGCCGACAGCCTCGCGGACGAGGACGACGGTGCGCTCGGCACCGTGGGCCACGTTGGTCGCAGTCGACTTCGCCTCGCGAGCGACCGAGGTCGCGGTGGTCTTGGCCTCGCGGGCGAGGCGAGCGGCGCGCTCACGTGCATCGACGGTGAGATCCTGGACCTGCTCGCGCGCATCACGAGTGAGGTCGGTCACCTGGTGCCAGGCGCGGCTCGCGGTCTCGGGGACCGAGACGACGCTCTCCTGCACCGACTCGATGACATCGGCAACCACCGAGGGCATCTCGCGGGGGATCTCGACGCGGGGAACCTCGATCGAGCGCAGCTCGATGACCGGGATCTCGATGGACGTGAAGGGCACGGTGCGAGGCGTGACGCTGGTGACGGCCTGCTGAGCCGTGGTGGCGGCCTTGGTCGTCGTGTCCTTCGCCGTGGCAGCTGCCTTGAGCGTGGTGGACTTCGCGGTGGTGGCGGCCTTCGCGGTCGTGTCCTTCGCTGACGCCGCGGCCTTGGCCGTGGTCGCACGCGCGGCAGCTACGGCGTTCTTGGGCTTGGCCTTCTCCCCCGTCTTCTTGGCGACAGGCTTCTTGGCTGCGGCGGTCTGGGCAGCGCCAGCCTGGGCAGCGGTGACCTTGTGGGTCTCGGGCGTGCTCATGGGGTGTCCTCTCGTGAGTCCCGGGGGGTCTCCCCGGCGCGGTTCTCGGCCTGGAAGGCCCAGTAGATCTCCAGCAGCGTGCGCCGCTGCGCCTCGGTCAGGCTGGTGTCGGCAGCGATGGCGTCGACCACGGAGAGGCTCGCCTCCGGGCGATCGTCCTCGCTGAGGATCCCGGCCTGGACGTAGAGCGTCTCGGCCGAGATGCGCAGGGCGCCGGCAAGTCGGTTGAGGATGTCGGCGCTCGGGCGACGCAGGCCTCGCTCGATCTGGCTCAGATAGGGATTGGAGACCCCTGCCGCTGCGGCGAGCTGCCGCACGGACATCTGAGCCTGGTCGCGCTGCTCGCGGATGTAGTCCCCGAGTGCCTCGATGCGTGCCATGACTCCATGGTGCCCCCGAGTGCTTGCAATTGCAAGCGGAGCGCTAGCGGGAGCAAGCGTGAGTTAGGTCACCCCTGGGAGGACGACAGCGACCTAGACCCCTACTGGCGAGGCCGGGGCGTCTGCCATCGAATTGTGCGGCTGAGTGTCGATGAATCGCGCTCCCAGCCGCACAATCGCCCCGTCGCGCGGGAACTCCGACGCTGCGCGTCACCCGAGGGAGGACGACGCTACGGCGATCACGAGCCCAGCCACGACGACGACGCAGCCAATCAGGCCGAGGCCCGAGGTCAGCCCGAGCACCCGGGGGAAGTCCCCTCGCCTCACTCGCGCCAGCACCGCGAGATGGGCGACGCCGTAGTACGTGAGGATGAGCGCGGCCGAGAGGGCAAGGGCGAAGCCGATACCGCCCACGAGCACCACCAGGCCGGCGAGGACAGCGGCAGTGATCTCCGCCAGCGTCGGGACGCCGGTCGCATCGCTCACGCGAGCGAGAGACCCCGGCGCATCACCACCGCGCCCCATGGCGAAGAGGGTGCGCCCCATGCCAGCGATGAGCGAGAGCAGGACCGCTCCGGCAGCGATCACCGCTGCCACGCGGACCGCGATCGCGATGACATGCGATCCCATCGCTTCGGCGATCGACTCGAGCGGGGCAGCGCTCAGCACCACGCCGGATCGGACTGCCGACAGGACGACAACGCCCATGACGGCGTACGTCGCGATGACGATGACGAAGCTCGCGATCATCGCCCGCGGGATCGTGCGTCGTGGATTGCGGACCTCCTCCCCCAGCACCGTGATGCGCGCATAGCCGGCGAACGCGACGAAGAGGATCCCGGCGCCGGCGATGAGGCCCAGGCCCGACGCGGAGGGCAGCGATGGGGATCCCGATGAGGGAGCCACGTCGCTGACCACGGCAGTCACGACGAGGGCAGCGAGCACCGTGAGCACGAGTGCGACGAGCACCGCTGTCACCCGCACCGACTTCACGATCCCGCGCAGGTCCAGGCCCAGGGCGATGCCCACGGCGGCCAGGCCCACGATCCGCTCGTAACCCGGCCATGCATAAGCCCCGACCGTCAGTGCTGCAGCACCCGCCGACGCCGCCTTGCCGAGGACGAACGTGTAGCCCGCGATGACGCCCGCCGGACGCGAGAGGTAGGCGCGGCCGTAGGCATAGGCGCCCCCCGACTGCGGGAGTGCCCGGGCCAGGGACGCCGTCGATGTCGCGTTGAGCGCCGCGACGGCGGCGGCGATGAGGAGGGCCAGGAGCAGTGCACTGCCGGCGAGTGCGACCGCCGGAGTCCACGCGGCGAAGACTCCGGTGCCGAGCATCGCTCCCAGCCCGACGACGGTGGCGCCACGGACCCCGAGGACGCGTCGCAGCTCTGCCATGCTCGGCTACCCGAACGCCGGGACGATCTCGCCGGCCGGGCGGCCGCCTCCGAGGAGCACCTGCCTCGCCTGCGCATCGATCACGTCGTTGTCGACTCCGATGGCCTTGAGGATGCCCGCCATCGCCACCGGGCGGGCTCGCCCACCACCGTCCTCGATCTTGAGCGCGATCGCACGGCCGTCAGGGAGGACGACGAGGTACACGGCCTCCGCCCCCTCTTTGACGAGGGCACCCGGCAGTGACCTCTGCAGTGCTGCGGCATCGCGGCGCGTGCCAGCGACCCAATCGGGATGGCCACGCATCGCATCCGCGACGCGGCGCCCCGAGTCGTCGTCGGCCGCGGCGACAGCGGCGCCCATGCGCGCGAGCCCGGCGACGGTGAGCCCCAGCACGGGCGCGCCGCAGCCGTCGACGGCGAACGCCCACGGCTGCTCGCCCGCACGATCGGTGATCTCCGTGACGATCGCCCGTTGCAGGGGGTGCTCGGGAGAGGTGTAGTCGGAGATGGGCCAGTCGTTGACGACGCAGGTGAGGAGCATCGCCGCGTGCTTGCCCGAGCAGTTCATGTACGTCGGCGATGCAGCGCCCCCCGCCAGCTGCACCTCCAGGCGCACCGGCTCATCGATCGGCAGCTCCGGCGGGGTGAGCAGGCTCGACTCGTCGAGGCCGCCCATGTCGAGGATGCGACGTACGCCATCGATGTGGAACTCCTCGCCACTGTGCGATGCGGCGGCGAGTGCGAGGAGCTCACCGTGCAGGGGGAGTCCCGCGCGCACCATCGCCGAGGCCTGGGCGGGCTTGTTGGAGGAGCGCGGCAGGATCTGCGCCTGCGGGTCGCCCCACGCGCGCTCGACCGAGCCGTCGGGTGCGATCACGACGGCGTGGCCGCGGTGCACGCCCTCGACGACGCCTCCGCGTCGCACCTCTACCAGGATCGCGCTCACGCGCGCATCCTGTCAGGTGCCTCCACCTGCGGGGCGACGCGTTACCGTGCCCGCATGAGAGCCGTGGTGCAGCGTGTGGACGGGGCCGACGTCATCGTCGCGGGCGAGGAGGTCGGACGCATCGAGGGTCCGGGGCTGCTCGTGCTCGTCGGCGTCACTCACAGCGATGATGAGGCAATCGCGCGACGCCTCGCCCAGAAGGTCTACGACCTGCGCATCTTCGATGCGTCGCGCTTCGATCCGTCGAGAGTGCCCGACGGCTCGAGGGAGGTCTCGGCCTCCGACGTCGGCCTGCCGGTGCTCGTCGTCTCGCAGTTCACCCTCTACGCCGATACCCGCAAGGGTCGCCGCCCCACCTGGGATGCGGCAGCGCCCGGCCCCGTGGCAGAACCGCTCGTCGATGTCGTCGCCGACGAGTTGCGCTCACGCGGGGCAGAGGTGGCGACGGGTCGCTTCGGAGCGGATATGCGCGTGGGCCTGGTGAATGACGGCCCGACGACGATCATCATCGACGTCGACTGATCGACGGAGACATCGGAATCGACGTCGACTGATCGACGGAGACATCGGAATCGACGTCGACTGATCGACGGAGACATCAGTA
>JBIIDD010000114.1:0-4800 GCA_044238565.1 Candidatus Nanopelagicales bacterium | reverse complement strand
GCCGCCGCGGACGGAGATGGCACCGCTCGCGACCGGGCGTGCATGAGTGCGAGCCATCAGCGCATCGATGTCGCGGTCGTAGACGCTGTTGAAGGTGTTGGCACCACCGGCGGCCAGCATGCCTCCGACGATGACGGCCACCGCGGTGATGGGTTCGGGCCACCCGCGTGCCGCCAGGATCATCGAAGGAATCGCGGTGACGAGGAGCAATTCGATGATGCGGGGCTTGGTGATCGCCACGTAGTCGCGCACGGTCTGCCACGGGGACCGCCGGAGGTCGCCGCTGCCAGGCCTGTGTTCGACCTGGGCCATGGCATCCCCTCGGTGGGCCGCGGGCGGGTGGACCGCGGGCTAAAGCGAATGGAACTTCTCTCGGCAGTCTAACGATGCCCCACGCACCGGCAGCCCCGTCGCTAGGCTGCCCACGTGACTGACTCCGATCTCATGCCCCAGCCCCGCCCTCTCATCGGCGAGGGTCCCCTCACGTGGGATGACATGGACCGCCGCACGGTTGCCACGATCCGAGGCCTGGCCATGGACGCGGTCCAGCGCGCCGGCAATGGGCACCCCGGAACAGCCATGAGCTTGGCCCCGGCGGCCTACCTGCTCTTCCAGCGCTTCCTGCGACAGGACCCCGCCGACCCGTCGTGGCTGGGTCGGGACCGTTTCGTCCTCTCATGCGGCCACTCCAGCCTCACCCTGTACATCCAGCTCTTCCTCTCCGGCTACGGGCTGGAGCTGAGCGACCTCGAGGCCTTCCGATCGGCAGACAGCCTCACTCCGGGCCATCCGGAATACGGCCACACCGTGGGCGTCGAGACCACCACCGGTCCGCTCGGCCAGGGCATCGCCACCGCGGTCGGCATGGCCATGGCCTCCCGTTACCAGCGCGGATTGCTGGATCCGGATGCCCCGTGGGGGTTCAGTCCATTCGACCACCGGGTGTGGGTCATCGCCTCCGACGGCGATCTGGAGGAGGGCATCTCCGGTGAGGCGTCCTCGCTTGCGGGAACGCAGCGACTCGCCAACCTCACCGTGATCTGGGATGACAATCACATCTCGATCGAGGGCGACACGCAGGTGGCCTTCACCGAGGATGTCGTCACCCGGTACGAGTCCTATGGCTGGGACGTCCATTACGTCGGCATGACGCCCGACGGCGACATCGACATCCTGGCCCTCGCTCAGGCACTCGAGGCAGCTGTCGATCAGCAGCAGCGGCCCACGTTCATCGCGATGCGCAGCACCATGGCCTGGCCCGCGCCCAACGCCCGCAACTCCGCGAAGGCGCATGGAGCAGCGCTCGGCGCTGACGAGGTGGCCGCTACCAAGGCGCTACTAGGACTCGACCCTGATGAGCACTTCCAGGTGTCCGCCGACGTCCTCGCCCACGCTCGCGAGGTCGCCGCTCGCGGACAGGCACTGCACGCCGAGTGGGACGTCGCCTACCAGGCTTGGCGTCAGTCCCATCCGCAACGCGCGGCGCTGCTGGATCGCCTGCGCGCACGCGAGCTGCCTGAAGGCATCGAGGCGGCGCTGCCCGTCTTCGAAGCGGGCACATCGATCGCCACCCGCGCGGCATCGGGCAAGGTCATCAATGCCATCGCGGCGGTTATGCCGGAGTTCTGGGGCGGATCGGCCGACCTCGCGGAGTCCAACAACACGACCATTGAGGGAGGCATGTCCTTCCTCCCGGCCGGGACCGGCGCACGCGACGCCTCCCCCTACGGCCGCATCATCCACTTCGGGATCCGCGAGCATGCGATGGGCGCGATCCTCAACGGCATCGCCCTCGAGGGGCTGACGCGCCCCTTCGGCGGCACCTTCCTGGTGTTCTCCGACTACATGCGCGGTTCCGTCCGGCTTGCCGCACTCATGCAGACCTCTGTCGTCTACGTCTGGACCCACGACTCCGTGGGCCTGGGTGAGGACGGTCCCACGCACCAGCCCATCGAGCACCTGTGGTCCCTGCGTGGCATCCCTGGACTCGCCATCGCGCGTCCGTGCGACGGCAATGAGACGGCCCAGGTGTGGCTTGAGACGCTGCGCCGCGCCACTCCGACAGGACTCATCCTGTCGCGCCAGGGGCTGCCCGAGGTCGATCGGTCCACGCACGGAGCGGCTACCGGCACCGCGCGCGGCGCCTATGTCCTCGCAGAGGCATCCGCGCCTGCTGTGGCCATCCTCATCGCCACCGGTTCGGAGGTCCAGATCGCGCTTGCGGCTCAGGAGATCCTCGAAGCCGAGGGCACCCCCACACGCGTCGTGTCGGCACCCTGCCTCGAGTGGTTCGACGAGCAGGACGATGCCTACCGATCCGCCGTCCTGCCCCCCGGCTCCGTGCGGGTTGCGGTGGAGGCCGGAGCCACATACGGCTGGTGGCGTTACGTCGGCGGGCGCGGTGCCGTGGTCGGCATCGATCATTTCGGCGCCAGCGCCAACGGCGCCCTGCTCCTCAACAAGTTCGGAATCACGGCCGAGGCCGTCGCCGCGTCCGTGCGTAACCTCCTGGCCTCGGAAGGAAGCTCATGACCGCCCCGCAGTCACTCATGGATCTGACCCGCGCAGGTGTCTCCATCTGGCTCGATGACCTCGACCGCGGGCGCATCGCCTCGGGAGGCCTGGCCGGTCTCATCAGCGACGATGAGGTGCGTGGGGTCACCACCAATCCCACCATCTTCGCCAAGGCGCTCTCCGGTGCCGGGTCGGCCTACAGCGCGCAGGTTCGACAGCTCGCTGAGGCCGGTGCCAGCGTCGATGACGCTGTACGAGCGCTCACCACAACGGATGTGCGCGATGCATGCGATGTCTTCTCGGACCTATGGCGGTCGTCAGATGGCGTGGACGGTCGAGTCTCCATCGAGGTGGACCCGCGTCTCGCGCGCGACACCGATGCCACCATCCTCCAGGCCCGCCTGCTTCATGGCATGGTCGACCGTGGCAACGTGCTCATCAAGATTCCCGCGACCGCCGAAGGTCTCCCTGCCATCACTGAGACCCTGGCTTCGGGCATCAGCGTCAATGTCACCCTCATCTTCAGCATCGAGCGGTACGCCGAGGTCATCGACGCGTGGATGACCGGTCTCGAGCGGGCCCACGCCGCGGGTCACGATCTGTCGACCATCCAGTCGGTCGCCTCGTTCTTCGTGAGCAGGATGGATTCCGAGGTCGATGCACGGCTGACGGCTATCGGATCCGAGGAGGCGCTGCAGCTGCGTGGTCAAGCGGGTCTCGCGAGTGCGCGGCTTGCCTGGGGCGTGTTCGAGGATGCGATGGCCTCACCTCGCTGGAAGGCACTCCAGGCCGAGGGTGCTCGGCCCCAGCGTCCGCTGTGGGCGTCCACCGGGGTCAAGGATCCCGCATTCCCGCCGACGATGTACGTCATGGGACTCGTCGTCTCGGGCTGCGTCAACACCATGCCGGCCGCGACCCTCGAGGCGTGTGCCGCCTACACCGGCCCCGTGGTCGACACGGTGACCGGCACCCAGGAGGCCTCGAAGGCCGTGTGGGACCACCTCACCGCGCTCGGGATCAGTGAGCCTGAGGTGTGCCAGAAGCTTGAGGACGAAGGCGTGCAGAAGTTCGACGCCTCATGGTCTGAGCTGCTCGACACGGTCCAGGGTGCACTGGACGCTGCACGGCGCTCATGACCAACCCGCTTCGCGACCCCCGCGATCGGCGACTACCCAAGGTCGCCGGGCCCTGCGGACTGATCCTCTTCGGCGTCACCGGGGACCTCGCCCGCAAGAAGATCATGCCGGCCATCTACGACCTGGCCAATCGCGGGCTGCTCCCTCCCGGCTTCGGTCTCGTGGGCTTCGCTCGGCGACAGTGGGACGACGAGGACTTCGCTAAAGAGGTCCACGACGCCGTGCGCGAGTACGCGCGCACGCCCTTCCGTGAAGAGGTATGGGCCCAGCTCTCCGAAGGCATCCGTTTCGTCGAGGGAGACATCTCCGACCCCGCGGCATATCGCGAGCTGCGCCGAGTGGTCGATGAGGTGGATGAGCGCCGCGGCACCATGGGCAATCACGCGTTCTACCTTTCGATCCCACCGGGGCTCTTCCCGGTCGTCGTGGAGCACCTCAAGGACAGCGGACTCACCGAGCGACGCGGCGACGAGTGGCGCCGGGTCGTGGTCGAGAAGCCCTTCGGTCATGACCTCGCGAGTGCCCAGGAGCTCGATCGGGTGCTCAGCACGGCCTTCACGCCGGATGAGATCTTCCGCATCGATCACTACCTCGGCAAGGAGACGGTGCAGAACATCCTTGCCGTGCGCTTCGCCAACACGATGTTCGAACCGATCTGGAACGCCAACTACGTCGACAACGTCCAGATCACGCAGGCCGAGGACATTGGCATCGGCGGGCGAGCGGGCTACTACGACGGCATCGGGGCCGCCCGTGATGTCATTCAGAACCACCTTCTGCAGCTGCTGGCGCTCACGGCAATGGAGGAGCCGCTGTCCTTCCGCCCGCATGAGGTGCGCCAGGAGAAGGAGAAGGTCCTCAGCGCCGTCACCCTCCCCACCGACATCGAGGCCCACACGGCGCGCGGACAGTACGCCACGGGATGGCAGGGCGGCGTCCCCGTCGTGGGCTTCCTGGAAGAAGCCGGCATTCCGCCCGACAGCACGACCGAGACCTTCGCGGCGATCCGCGTGACGGTCGACAACCGTCGGTGGGCCGGAGTTCCCTTCTACCTGCGCACGGGCAAGCGGCTCGGCCGCCGTGTGACGGAGGTCGCAGTGATCTTCAAGCGTGCTCCACACCTTCCCTTCGAGTCCGCGTCGGTGGGTGA